>DAHWAT010000029.1 GCA_027327085.1 Candidatus Saccharimonadota bacterium | reverse complement strand
CAGTAACTGGTGATGAAGTTGTACCCGAGCTAATTGTAGATATAGGGCATAAAAGTACCGATATAGTCATCGTCATGAACACGGTACCGCATTTAATGAGAAGTGTGCCAACAGGGACGGAAACTATTATTAAAGCAGCCTCACAAAACCTCAATATAGATGAAAAGCAAGCTGAACAATTTGTCTTTAAATTTGGTATGAGCCAAGATAAATTAGAAGGTCAAGTTGCAAAATCGATCTCGGCTACCATTGACAATTTAGTAGGTGAAATTGAAAAATCAATAACTTTCTTTAGCACTAGATATAACGGAACCAAAATTGAAACCATAATCGTTACAGGAGGGGCTTCAACCCTACCAGAATTTCCTTTATTCCTGGCTAATAAGTTTGGCGTAAACGTATCTATTGGTAATGCCTGGAGAAATGTTAGCTTTTCTCAAGACAGACAAAATGAACTTTTAAGTGTGTCTTATCAGTTTGGCGTAGCCGCCGGCTTAGCGGAGAGAAACCCATGATTCAACTTAACCTTCTACCAGACGTTAAACTTGAGTACATTAAAGCCCAAAAAATGCGCAGCCTGGTTACGGGTATATCAATTGTTATTACCGCTGCTGCAATTTTAATTTTAGTGCTTATGCTTGTTTATGATTTACATCAAAGAAGCAGTATAAATAGTAATAAGGCTACCATTGCTTCACTGACTAATGAGATACAGAATAAGCCTCATATTAACACTATTTTGACAGTCCAAAATCAGCTTATGAGCTTAGGCAATTTATATGCTTCTAGACCGGCCGCATACAGATTATTTACTAATTATTTGAGCGAGCTGACTCCTGAAGCAGTATCGCTCAATAACCTAAGCGTTGATTTTGCTACTAATTCCGCCATACTAACCGGTACAGCCGATAGTTTAAATACGGTTAATCAATACGTCGATACACTAAAAATAACTAGCTACAACATCCAGGGTTCAAGTGCGTCATCGCCGGCTTTTTCCAATGTTGTTCTTAGCAGTTTTGGTATCACCCAGGCACAAACTAACGGACAGAATGCTAGTTTTACGATTAATCTAGATTTTTCACCCGATTTATTCAAAAGTACCGAGAATATTAAGCTAAATATACCCAATATTGCCGTTACGCATTTCCAGCAATCGGATACCGGTAGTTTATTTAAGGCGGCTCCAACACCGACTCCAGCAGGGGGTAAATAATATGGCTAAAAATGAAATAATTACTAAAAGATTAGCAATTACTAAAGCTAATGCTCAAATGGTGTTAATTATTGGAGTAGCCGCCTTTGTGACGGTATTTTGCCTGATTGCTGCTAAGTCTGTATTAAGCCAAAATGAGTATCAATCAAGAGTTATTACGGCCCAAAATACTGCCAAGACGCAGCTACAAGCTAACCTTACTACTTATAGAAGCCTCAGTGATCAGTACAATCAATTTGTGGCAAGCTCCACAAATATCTTAGGTGGTCAAAGCAACAGTAGTTCTAATAATGGTGGATCCAATTCTAAACTGATTCTTGATGCTTTACCGCCTACCTACGATTTTCCAGCCCTAACCTCAGCGATTGCCGGCATACTTAAGCAACAAGGCGTTGATGTAACTGGAATTGCCGGTACGGATGAACAGCTAACTGAACAAAGTAATACATCTAGTCCCAACCCTGCACCAGTCAGTATGCCATTTAGCTTTACTGTTCAGAATCTTAATTACCAAGGGATAGGTAATCTACTAAATACATTGCAGAAATCAATTAGGCCAATTGCCATAGACAGCATAACGGTTAACGGCGGCGGTAACTCAATTACATTATCGGTTCAAGCCCATACTTATTTTCAACCAGCAAAAAGCTTAGGCATAACGGAGCAAGAAGTAAAATGAAGCAAAAAGACATAGCCCTAATAATGGTAATAGTATTTGTAAGTGTAATTTTATCGTTATTTATTTCTAAAGCAATTTTTGCTAAGCCAAGCTCTAGACAGCAAGAAGTTGAGGTAGTTCAGCCGCTGACAGCTAGTTTTCCGACTAAAGCTAATAACCAGTATTTCCAAGGCGGTTTTGATCCGGCACAACTTATTCAGATTGCTCCGAATAATAACCCCAATCCATTTAACGCTCCAGCGGGGAATTAGGGAGTTCAATTTGGACCACGTAATTAGCTTAATTAGCAGGACTAGCTTATCATGAGTGTTTTAATGGTGGCTGCAGAACAACAGGTAACTGACGTTTTAGTGCGTAGCGGGGTTATTTCTCAGGATAAACTGGATCAAGCAAAACTAGCGGCTTCAAAACAAAGCCAAGCTTTATTAACCTACTTAGTACGGCAGGACTATATCACCGATGAACAGTTGACTAAAGCTAATGCAACAGTTGCTAAAATACCGTACGTTAATCTAACCTCAGCTAAAATTGACCCCAGTGTTTTAAAATTATTGCCATCTGAAATCGCTAAAAGGTATATGGCCGTACCGCTTGGCGAAATGCAACATAAATTAGTGGTGGCTATGCTTGATGCAAATAATATTCAAGCCGTAGATTTTCTCAGTAATCGTACCGGTAGAGCATTGAAGGTCTATGCTGCCAGCGAGAATAGTATTAAGCAGGTTTTAAAACAGTATGAAGCCCGACTAGATACGGCAGCAGGCGATATTTTCAGTGGAGACTTTGGCAAGCAACCAGAACAAACTAATGCTCAAGAAGAGGCAAAGAGCTCTAAAGACGAAAAAAATAATAAAGCCATTAAAACGCTAGTCGAGGATTCACCGATTAGCAAGGCCTTGTCGGCTATTCTAGAGTTCGCAGCCAAAAACCGGGCAAGTGATATTCACATTGAACCAACTGAAAAAGATTTAAGAGTAAGAGTTCGTATTGATGGCGTTTTAAGAGAGATAATGCGCTTACCAAAAGAAACTGAACCGTCTTTTATCTCGCGTATTAAAATTATTTCTAATTTAAAAATTGACGAACATCGAGTACCACAAGATGGTCAATATACCTTTTCTTATGATAACAAAGAAATTGATCTGCGTATTGCCATTGCTCCGATAGTTTGGGGAGAACAAGTGGTGATTCGTTTACTAGATAAAACCGGTACTTCTCTTAAGCTCGAAGACATGGGCTACACCGGTAGATCCTTACGCGTTATTCGGGAAGGCTTAAAACGGCCCAACGGTATGATTCTGACTAGTGGGCCGACCGGTTCAGGTAAATCAACCTCACTTTACGCCTTATTGCAAGAGATTAAAGACGTGGCTATTAACATAGTTACGCTTGAAGATCCGGTTGAATACAAAATGGAGGGCATTAATCAGATCCAAGTTAACCCTGAGGTTGGCTTAACCTTTGCTTCAGGCCTAAGAAGTATCTTGCGCCAGGACCCTGATGTCATCATGGTGGGAGAAATTAGAGATAAAGAGACAGCCCAATTAGCTGTTCAAGCAGCCTTAACTGGGCACTTAGTTTTTAGTACGCTCCACACTAACTCAGCAGCCGGTATTCTACCGAGATTACTGGATATGGGTGTAGAGCCTTTCTTAATAGCTAGTACGGTTAACACAGTTATTGGCCAGAGACTAATTAGGCGGATAGCCGACGCAGGCAAGCAGACTTATACATCTAACGAGGTTGAAACTGAAGCCATCAAGGAGACTTTAGCCGATCTGTTACCTAAAACAGAAGCGGAAAAAGCTGCCAAAGAGACCGATCTTGGCTATAAAGACTTGCCCTTACTAACCGAAACCGCTTATACTTTAGCCAAGGGAACCGATAGTTCCGATACTCCCGGTGGTTACCGGGGGAGAATGGGTTTATATGAGGTCTTTACGGTTAGTGAAGCCATCCAGGAATTGATTATGAAAAGAGCGACCAGTACCGATATTGAAAAAAGGGCAATTAAAGAAGGTATGATAAGCATGCGCCAAGATGGTTACTTGAAAGCTTTAAATAAAATGACAACTTTAAGTGAAGTTAACCGAGTAGCCGCCGCCGATAACACAACTACACAAGAGGAGTCAGAATGAACGGTAATGGACCAAGAATTGAAATATTACTTGACGAAGTTATTAAACGTAAGGCTTCTGATTTACACTTACAGGTCGGTTTACCACCAATGCTTAGGGTTGATGGCTCACTTATAGGTGTAGCCGGCGCCGATCCTCTAACCGAAGAAACTGTTGAGACACTAGTCTTTGCCATATTAGACGAAGACCAAAAACAGGTGCTACTCAAGGATAAAGAGTTTGATTTTAGCTTTTCTTACGGAGAACTAGGTAGGTTTAGGGTTAACGCCTTTCACGAGAGGGGCAATATTGCGGCAGCTTTAAGACTAATTCCTAATGAAATATTAACAACCGAACAACTCGGCTTACCAGCTATCATGGACAAGTTTTCCGATTACCCAAGAGGACTAGTTTTAGTTACTGGACCAACTGGTTCCGGTAAATCCACGACTTTAGCTTCGATTATTCATAAGATTAACACTGAAAAGGCAGTGCATATAATAACAATTGAAGATCCAATAGAATTTACGCATAAATCACAAAAATCGGTGATTGCTCAAAGAGAAGTTCACTATGATACCTACTCGTTCAGCGCAGCTCTTAGAAGTGCCCTTCGCGAAGATCCTGATGTTGTACTAATTGGTGAAATGCGTGATCTAGAAACGATTGCTAGCGCCATAACAATTGCAGAAACTGGTCACCTAGTTTTTGCAACACTCCATACCAATAGTGCTTCACAGAGTATTGATCGTATGATTGACGTCTTTCCACCACATCAACAGCCACAGATAAGAGCCCAATTATCTAATATATTGATGGCGATTGTGTCACAAAGATTAGTCCCGGCAATTGGCGGAGGTAGAACAGTAGCAGCAGAAATCTTAATTGCCACCCCGGCTGTTAGAAACATTATCCGAGAAGGTAAGTCACACCAACTAGAAGCTGTCATTCAGACTGGTACAGAGTTTGGTATGCAAGGCATGGATAGAACCCTAGCTAATCTAGTTCATGCTGGGACAATAACTTACGAAGAAGCCCGTAATTTTGCAGTTGATCTTGATGAACTAGATCGGTTGATGAGGAGCTAGTATGTTAACTTTCAACTACGAAGCAACTAATAGTAAAACTGGGCAGAAAGTTAAGGCAAAGGTTCAGGCCGATAATGAACAAGGGGCGGCTAAATTAATTAAGGAACAGGGACTAACCCCCCTAAGTATAAAAGTTGAAAAGGCTGGCTCAACTAGTCGTTTTAAAAGGATTAAATCAAAAGACCGAGTTTTATTTAGTCGCCAATTATCGACTCTTATTAATGCTGGACTACCTCTTGTTCAAAGTCTTAGACAAACTGCTAATCAGACACAGAATAAACCACTTAAAAACATTATTAATCAGGTTATAAATGATGTTGAGGCTGGCTCATCATTTAGTGCTGCTTTAGCTAAATACCCAGATGTTTTTAATAGAGTCTACATTAGTCTAATAGAAGCTGGTGAGGCATCAGGTACGCTGGACTCAAGCCTAGATAGGCTGGCCACTCAACAAGAAAAGGATGCCGATATCATAAGTAAGGTTAGAGGAGCCCTCGCTTATCCGGTTATAGTGCTTCTAGTGATGACTGCAGTTGTTGGCTTTATGGTGGTTAAGGTCTTGCCAACCGTTCAGAATGTTTATAAGGGTCTTAACGGAGTTTCTTTACCAATACTTACCAGAGTACTTCTAGGTTTTTCACATTTTGTTACCCATTTTTGGTTTATTGTCCTATTAATAATCGCTGGACTAATAGTATTCTATTCCAGATGGTCTAAAACTACCGGTGGTAGATCGGTGATTGATAAGTCTAAAATGAAAGCTGGTCCGATAGGCAGGCTCTATATGAAGATGTATATGGCTCGATTTTCCAGAACCGCCAATACCCTAGTAGGTAGCGGCGTTCCCTTGATACAAGTACTAGAAATATCGGCTGATGCCGTAGATAATGTTCATATAGCTAATTCTTTACATAAAGCCATAGAAAAGATTAAAGGCGGTAAAGCCTTATCTGAG
>DAHWAT010000028.1 GCA_027327085.1 Candidatus Saccharimonadota bacterium | reverse complement strand
ACGATCGACTTTTGGCCAATTGTTGAGTTGCCTGACGCTGTCTGAGCCAAATAAAAAGACTAATTGGTCGTCTTTAAAAAGAGTCTGTAGCTTAGGCAGTGTGGTATCAATACTAAAGGCCATATCGGTTAGCTCTAAGCTCTTAAGTTTAGGGTGAGGTTTTAGGGCTCGATTGACCATGGCAACGCGGTGGGCAAAATGTTCAACAGATTTAGTCCTGGGTCGTCTTTCGGGTAAAAAATAAACCTTGTCTAGCTTGGCACTATCGATAGCCTGGAGAGCAAAACTAATGTGCCCCAAATGAACAGGGTTAAAACTACCGGAAAAAATACCAATTCTAGCCATCTATTTAACCCCCTTATTACAAGTCTTATTATAAGCTATTTACAACTAACATCAGCTGCGCAGGCTTGGCAAGCTTTTAAAAAGTTTTCTCTGCCGGGACGACGTCGATTAATCGCGCCACACTGAGGACAACTAAAGGATAAAGAACCAAATTCATCACTGTCTTGATCCGAGCTGGCAATTAAGTTAAAGCTTCCGCTAATCGAGGGGCACGAGCTGGACCGAGCCGTCAAAATGGCCAGATTTAAAGTCCGTTCGGCGGCTTCAAAATCACCTTGATTTAAGTATTGTCTTGTCATGCTTAAGTGCTCAGCCGCCTGATCACCAAACACTTTTATATTGATGGAGTCGTCATTAGCAGCGTTGAGCACGGCATACTTTTCCGAGATCTTAGCCAGTCGCTGACAGGCTAACTCGATTGAATCAATATAGTCGGCTTCCTGAATCAATTCATGAGCAACTAATTTACCAAGTCTGTTAAAATTTGCTTGGCGTGCTTTATTAGACTCTAAAAAGTTTAGATAATCCTGTCTTGGCTTGGTTTCGCCAAAGAATGTGCCGCCTGCACAATCATCCCATAGTTTGACTAGATCAATTATGCCGTTAGGTATCAATCTGTTAGGTATCAGTATTGGTGTGTCAATAATTTCCGCCGGTGTTTTACCCTCTATATTAAAGCCAAAATATTGATAGACCTTTACGACTGTGTCTAAATCATGCCGTTCTTGATTAGGTGCTCTAACCCCAGACACAAAAGCCGGCTCTAACTTTAAGCAATTAGTCTCAGACCAAATTCGCTGAATTGAACAAGACATGGTTTCGGTAAAAAAGCCAGCTTCTTCAATTGGTTCGGCAAGAGAAAAAACAACGAAACTGTAATCTTTTAAGTCGCCTGCCTTATTAAGTTCCGCCAACCTGAAGTTGTTACGAGTCTCTGCCTCAGTTCTTCTAGCCATGACTGGATGATCTACCATTTGTAATAAGCTATTAGCTTGAATAGAGAGCAGGGCCTGATCATGCTGAACCAAAGCATCTGGTTCCGGTACTGCTATAGTGACCGGCTCTAAAACGGCACCGGTTTTGACTGACCTTTCGAAAATGTCGGTTTGAGCATTAATCTCAACTAACGCTCGGGCAACAGGATCATTTTCTTTAGCCAATTTAAGCGCTTCTAGGAGAGATTTTATAGGTCGCTTGACTGCATCAATCTCTACCAAACGACCGCTTAAGACACGACCAATAAACTCTGCTGCTTTTAATTTACTAGTTCGTTCATGATTAGTTTGGCCTACTAAGATAGCTTCGGTTACTTTTGGTGTATCGGCTGGTACGCTAAATAACTCCTCTATTTCTGGTTCAATACATAGAGGGTTCTCTAGAATTAATGTGTTTGTCTCGGTCATTTTTACCCCAAGTCTCAAGCTAGGAATAAAAACGGCCCTGTTTAGGCCTTACTCTTGCTCGAGAGATTTTTATCGCTGTATCGGACTTTAACCGTTGCGGCACAGTGAAGGACTTCCACCTTCTTCCAGCATTAACTTTTTAAAGATTGTATTTAGTAGTTTATCAGCTTAATCAAGCACTAGATATAGTATTAATTACCTCATACCGGCTGTTTTTTGTCTTAGCTTTAGAGCGTTTAGCCTAGGCACAAAACTTTGGGCAGCTCCCTCCATCCCCAGTATTCTAAGGGCGCTAATCAGAACCACAAGATGATCTAAACTCTCAACCGCAAGGTCGGTAGCGTTGAGTTCAACTTCCTTAAAGGCATGGTCAACTTTTTCCACCAACCATTTTTCTTGTTTTGGCAGAACTTGGTTAGAAGTTATTTTAACCGGTGAAGTTGCTCCGGTTAACTCCAGCGATCTTGCTCGATTATTTCGTTTAACAATTTGGCCGCGTTTAATGAGATTGTTAACGTGAATAGCCACGGTAGCAATAGAGGCATAACCCAGCCCATCTTGAATTTCTCTATAGCTAGGGCTGTAGCCATTTTGGGCAATAAAATTAGCTATAAAATCCAGTAATACTTTTTGCTTTCTAGTAGGCCTAATCGGTCCATTTTGGTTTTCGTTCATGTCAAATATTATGACACTTATTCTAAATTAGCTAAATACCTAAATTAATCCTTTATAGACTGTAAAACCATAGCAGACAGCAGATAAATATCTTCACTCATGGCATGCTTAGCGCCATCTATAACCATAGTTCTCACTCTGTTAAGGTTTGGGTAAAGCCGGTTGGTTTTTCTTAATTGATGTTTTATGGATTTATCTCGTGAAACACTACTTTGACTACCCCATACTAAATCTGTTTTTAGGTTGCTGTTTTGGTCAAGAGCACCAGATAGATATGGCCAAAATACTGGGTAGGTAAGAGAGTTGGCGATAGCTAAATTACTCATTCTTAGTAATTTTAAGACATGAACAGGTAGTCCATAGGCCTTTTTCTGCTCTTTTGCTAGCTTCCTTGCTTCAAAATAAGCTGGGCAATTAGTCGCTTTTATATAATCACTACGCCCTTTGGCACCAGCTTTAAAAGCTAGGGCTAGATCAATTAGGCTCCTAGGCGTGACTGAAACCGGTTCCATGAAGATGCCTTTCGGTACAGATTGATCATAATGTTCGGCATAAAATGTAGCCATGGCAGCCTTATCTGCTCCAGAGGAATAGCCTAACTGGACAACATTACTTAATTTCTGTGAGTTTAAGTATCTAAATAACGGCTCCACTACTGGACGCATATTGCCCTTAGCTAAAGCCTGACAATCTTTCTTTGGTAAGCGACCTTTGCCTCTACCTATTCCGCATGGATCGCTGATAGCTATTAGCCTTGTACTGGGTTGAGCAGCAGCTAAAGTTGCTAGTCGCATCTTCATGCTAGCATCAAGCCCATAACCGAATGGCAAGTGATAGACTTGAGTCGACTCATAGTCACTTTGAACGATATCTAATACCTCTATCGGGCTAGAGTTGTCTGGAGCGTAAATAGTCTTATCCGGCAAACTTCTTGCGATAGAGTTCCAGGAGCAGCGTCTTTGCACTTCGGCAAGCTTACTAACCGTCTCTAGCACATCCTCATCAAATGGATGATAGGCTCTTAGTCTCTCAATTTCCGACATAGACCTAAGATATAAATTTAAGCTAATTTATGCAATCTTTTTTTCTCGGGGAAAACCCAGTATTTGTACCAAAACCAGCTCCAAACGGTGAAAAAACCAGCCGACATAAAGAAGCCGATGTAGGGGGTGATGCCTATCGACTTTAAGCCCCAGATGATTAGGTAGTCCAATAAAAAGCCGATTGATTCAATGGAGACATATCGGCCGGCATGTTGGAGCTCGCTAAGATGAATTTGATCAGCAAAGGCCCAATATCTTTGAGCAAAATAATTGGTTGTCCAACCAATACCGTCAGCTAGCAGTTTAGCTGGGAACCAGGACCAGTGCAGCCCACTGTAAAAAATAGCAAAGACAGCATAGGCCAACCAGAAATATAGCCAGCCACCCAACCAGAACTTTGTGAAACGGTTAACTTCTTTTCGGTTTTTAAGCTTGCTAAGGGTTGAGTTCATGGTTGGTCTTTCTTGGTTTAGATATTTTATTAGTCATAGCAATGCCGGCCAACCCCCACCATAGATAGGCTAGGGTATCATCAGACCAAGCGTACAAAAATAGGTTAACAACACTGATGCCAATTAAGCTTGCCAGTAAAAATAGAGCCAAAGGATCTTGCCGTCTTAGCCACAAGATATAGCCTATGGCCACGTTGATGATAATAAATAAGCTAATGCCAATCCAGCCGTCTTCTTCGGCTATCTGGATATAGTAATTCTCTGGGTTACGCATTTTATGGTTATTGTAAAGACTAGCTGGACCAGCCGATCCAGGACCCTTACCTAGTGGTTGATGAGCTACTGTTAATAGACCATTTTTTAGAGCTAGGGCATGTTGCTGATCAGAAGTTGTCTTAATCTTAGAGTTGGTTTGGGTATGAAAGACATAATTTTGAAAGGTGTGATTATGCCTAAAACCAATAAACACTATCGTGATCAAAACAGCTAAAACTCCTAAGGCGATAGCAATTTGTTTTTTAAAGCGATGAGCCCAAGAAGACGAAAGAAAAATAAAGGCGAGACTGATTAGGGCGCCCAGCCAGGCACTCCTAGAGAAAGTGAAGAATAGAACAACAGCGGCACTTAGCAAAAAGAGGACGTGGCGCCAGTTTAGTTTTTTAGATCCTATAAGCAGACTAAAGACCAGGCTTATAGGCACAATGAGGTATGCACCTAGTGGATTGGCACCTCTAAGTGTTGAGGCAATCCTAAAATAGTTGGCATTACTGTTAATAGTTTCCTCAACCGGAATGGTTGATGGACCATAACCAAAGACTTTCAAAAAGTCATGCGGCAAAATAAAAATCTGCAGTAAGCCAAAGACAATGACTACACAGGCTGGCCAAATTACAACTCTTAGCCAAAGGTTATGTAACTTACTAAGCCTAAGTGATAAAGTCCAAGTTACTAAAAAGAAAGCTGGGTATCTTAAATCAACTATCAGTCCGTAGCCAAGCGCTTTAAGCGTCAGATTATGATTAAGGTAGTTGATTGCGCCAAGAATGATAGTTAACAAGATGTAGGCAAAAATTAACCATACTAGGCGCCGATAAAGTGTTTTGAGGCGAATTTTTTCATCAGTGATTAGCAAGAATAAGCTACTGATCATTATAAGTAGTAAGACGACTTCGTCCCATAGTCTAAAAGCTGTGTAGTGACCGAATAGATGAGCGCCAAAAACGGTTAAGAAGCCTTGGAACGGGACTAGCACCATAATAACTATGGCGAGTATGCTAGACCAAGACAAAACTGTATATTTGAATGATACTAATTTCATAGGCTTGAAACAGTGGTACAATACTTACAGTTTGAACGCAAAATTTGATATGAAAAACAGTTCTTCACTTACTTACAATGTCTCCCTTGTAATTGGTGACGCCATTGCCATTATTGCCGCCTTTACTCTAGCTTATATTTTGCGGGTGTCAATTAGTCACCGCGCTTTGAGCGCTCACGTGCATGCCATTAATTATATTACAATTCTAGCTTCTCTTCTGCCCTTTTGGCTAATTATCTTTGCGCTGCTTGGTCTTTATAGCAATCGAGTTTACGAGAACCGCTTTAATGAACTAGGTCGATTAAGCGTTGGGTCGCTGATCGGCGTGCTCTTTATTATTAGCTACAGCTATATGTTAAACGTGGCTATCTTCCCGGCCAGACTAGTGACAATTTACGCCTTTATTTTTGCGGTAGTTTTTGTGGTGTTATCTAGAACTTTACTACGAGAAATTAGAAAAATGCTGTTTCGTTATGGTTACGGCGTTAATAATGTTCTGATCGTCGGTGATACTAAGGCGACTATGCGTCTAGTTGAGGCCATGAGTAATGTCGACATCACCGGGCAAAGAGTAGTGGCTGTAGTCGGTGGTAAAAAGAATGGCTTAAGACTTAAGCAAAGCTATAGAACGTTTGACAGTTTTCATTCAGCCGTTAAGAGTTTAAAAGCTGGAGTGCATAGCATTATTCAAACCGAGCTTTATCCTAAGAGCGAGCAAAACGATGAAATTTTAAGTTATGCTCAGCAGCATCATATTGCCTACGGTTTCGTTCCGGGTAATAGTGAGCTATTTGTCGGTAACATAGAGGTGGATTTACTGCACACCATTCCAATCATAGCTGTTCATCAAACCGCGCTAATTGGTTGGGGCCGAGTGGTTAAGCGGCTTAGTGACATCTTTTTAGGAATCATTTTCTTAATTATTGCCTTGCCTTTTATGATCATAATTGCTTTATTCGTCAAACTAACCGATTGGGGACCGGTTTTTTATAGGCAAGAAAGGTTAACCAGATATAACCACAAGTTTATAGTATTTAAGTTTCGCT
>DAHWAT010000027.1 GCA_027327085.1 Candidatus Saccharimonadota bacterium | reverse complement strand
TAATTAATGAAATTTTAGACTCTAAAGGTTTGAAGATGATTGCTATTGCCGGTACGCACGGCAAAACAACTACTACAGCTATGGCGACTTGGCTATTTAAAGATGCTGGCCTGCCAATCAGTTATTTATTACCAGCTAAAACAAGCTTTGCTGAAATGGGTGAATATGACCCTAATAGCCAGTACTTTATTTATGAAGCTGATGAATTTGATCGTAATTTCTTAAGCTTTAAACCTTACCTTAGCCTAATTTCAGGGGTGAGCTGGGACCACCATGAAATATTCCCAAGCCGAGAGGACTATCAACAAGCTTTTAGACAATTTATTAGTCAATCTAATAAAACCTATGTCTGGCAGAGTGATGCTAGTTACTTAAACCTAGATAAGAAAAATTTTAATATAGAGATTTTAAATCCGGATGAACCACAAATAAATAAGTTAGGCTTGAAAGGCCTATATAACCGCTTTGATGCCTGGTTAACAATTAAAGCTATAGGCGACCTTGTATCTAGCTCAGAGACAGATTTAGAAGCCAGCATTAAGCATTTTCCAGGCTTAAGCCGACGCATGGAAGAAATTATACCTAATCTCTACTCAGACTACGCTCATACGCCGGAGAAGATTAAAGCAGCCATTAATGCCGCTCGGGAAATAGCCGATGCTAAACACCAGTCCTTAGTGGTAGTTTATGAACCACTAACCGACCGGCGACAGCACTACATCAAAGAACTGTATAAGGACTGTTTTATGGGTGTCGATAAGCTGTACTGGGTGCCAAGCTATTTGGCTAGAGAAGATAGTAATACCCCTATTTTAAAACCAGTTGATTTAATACCGTTTATGGCTAATGCTTCTATCGCCACTGCTGCGGATAAGAATAATCAGCTTAAACGGGCAATTGAACATCATTTAAGTCAAGGTGCTATGGTAGTCGGTATAGCCGGTGGAGGCGGTGGTTCACTAGATGACTGGCTACGCCAAGAGTTTAAATCAAGCTAAATTTTAACGATTGTCGCCCGATCCACCTAAGACACCACGTTTTTGGCGACTATTTAATTTTTGCAAGTTAGTCTTAGCCACAGCTTCAAAACTATAACCTAGTTGATTGGCAAGGACCGCCAAATACCATAAAACGTCACCGATTTCTTTGGCTAATTCTAGCCTATCGTCATCATCAAATTGGCCGTTTTTATCACGAATAATTTTTTTGACTTTTTCGGCTACTTCTCCTGCTTCACCATTGATACCCAGCACCCAATGCAGTGTATCTTTGAGCTCATCATTGTTAGATATGATGGTCTTTAGAGCCTGCTTTTGATATTCATCAAATGTCATAGTTAATCCTTATAGTTCAGTTAATTTTTACTGCACCTTCACGAATTACTTCAATCGCATCATCAACTATCCGAATAATTGTAGAAGGTAAATTATTGGATAAATCACCACCATCGACATAAAAGTCTACTTTGTCATCAAAATAGGCTTTAGCCTGACTAAGCGTTACCGATACCGGTTGACCAGGTAAGTTAGCACTAGTAGCTAGGAGTGGTCCAGTGAGTTTTAGTAACTGCCTAAGTTCTAGACCATCTGGTATACGAAATGGTTGAGCACCGAGTCCTTGACTTAAATAATTGATGGAGTGAGGCACAATAACGCTGATCGGGCCTGGCCAATACTCTTCGACCGCCTTTAAATAACGCCGTTTTATGCCTAGAGCCACTAGCTGGTCAATCGATTCGGCAATAACTGGTGCCGGTTTTTGCTCACGCTGTTTAAGGTTGTAGAGTCTTTCAACGGCTCTTTGATCTTGGGCTCTCGCTACCAGGCCATAAACTGTGTCGGTGGGCATAACACCGACAGCTCCTTCGCGGAGCAACAACTGTGCAACATTATCAAACATTAGATTAATTGTATAAAAAGTCTACTTTTTTTGATAGGCATAGATGGCTAGTAAAGCTAGGACTATCATGGCTAGGATGGCAATTATAATAACTACGTTAAGGTGATTAGAGCTAGCCTGGTTTTGGGTAACTGCTTGTTTTGGATCATTAGGGGGAGTGTCTGGCTGATTAGGTGTTTCAGCTGCCTGAGTAGCACTAGTGGGGACTTGAGCAGTTTGGTCATTTAAATCTGGTTCAGGCGGTAGGGCTGTAGCCGGATTATCGGCAGGCGGCGGAAGTTGCTGTTGTGGTGATTCTGGTTGCATGACTAAATTTTAGCATAAACAATTTAAGCTAATCTAATTTATAGCTAAAATACTTAGGCTAGGTCGTGTAATATATAGTTTGTAAATGTTTCAGCTATTTGTTAAATTCCTCAAACGATTGGCCGTGTTTATCCCCGGCATTATAATTGCTGCCTTTTCGTGGGAGTATACCTTGCCTTATCTTAATAAGCACTTTCCTTATGTAATTGCCATTATATTGTCTTACGGGGTAGCCGCTTACATCTTAATACCGGCACTAGTACGAACTTGGCGTATATTATTTCCCCCCAAACACTTACCGCTTTACTGTGTCACGCCAGACGGTTTCGTATCCGATCCGCTCAATATTGGTATAGTGAGCACCAGACGTGAATTAATTCTGGCCATGGAAAAAGCTGGCTGGAATTTATCTGACCCGGCTACGCCAACTACTGTAATTAAGCAAATACTCAGTATTGTTTTTCAGCAACAATATCTTCACTCGCCCATGAGTCGTCTATTTTTATTTGGACGCAAGCAAGATATTGCTTTTACTATGCCGGTTAGAAAAACAAATGTTAACCGTCATCATGTCCGCTTTTGGGCAACAACCATTAATGAAACTAAATCGTTTAATCCAAGAACTCTGCAAAGACATAATCGTAGTGCTCATGTTCATGGCGATAGGCTACTTTGGGTGGGCGCGGCTTCACTAGATGTTGGTTTAATACCGATAAAACATAACTGGCAGCTAACCCATATGGTTGATCCCGACACTAATAAAGAACGTGATTTAATTGTTGAGGGTATCAAACAAACATCAAAAGTAACTAAAGTTGAAGCCGTGAAGTTAGGTGATCCCTACACTTTAGTTAATCGAACTTGGCATGGTGAACTAAACAGTGACGGCATTATGAAAATAGTTTATTTGAAATCTATTACCGATTAACGGTTGACATGTCCGGATAGCGATCTCCCTGAGCTGCCCCATAAGGCACAGCTTGGGCTAGCCAGTCTAGGTCGGCTTGACTTAGCTTAATATCGACCGCTTCAATATTTTCTTTGAGGTAATCTATGTGTTTGGTGCCAGGTATTGGCACAATATCTTGACCTTGAGCTAACACCCAAGCAAGAGCAAGTTGGCCTGGTTTAATGTGCTTTTCTGCAGCTAAAGTCTTTACCTTACTTACAATCTCGAGATTATTCATAAAGTTATCGCCCTGGAAGCGTGGTTGATGTCGTCGCCAATCATTTTCAGGTATATCTTCAGGTTTTGTCCATCTTCCAGTTAGAAATCCTCTGCCAAGAGGACTATAGGCAACAAAGCCGATACCAAGTTGGCGAATTGTAGACAAAATTTCTTGTTCTGGATCTCTTGTCCATAGAGAGTACTCGGTTTGCAAAGCTGTAATTTTATGAACCTTAGCGGCTCGTTTAATAGTAGCAGCAGCCGCTTCACTCATGCCTATATATCTAACCTTACCTTCTTTAACAAGATCTGCCATAGCCTGAATAGTCTCTTCGATTGGTACGGTTGTATCAACTCGGTGCTGATAATACAGATCAATGTGATCAACTTGTAAACGTTTTAGGCTGTCTTCACAGGCCTGCTTAACATAGCTAGGCTTGCCGTTAACTCCTAAAAACTTACCGTCAGCGGTTCTTTGATTACCAAACTTAGTTGCTAAAACTACTGAGCCACGTCGATCCTTAATTGCTTTACCGACTAGTTTTTCGTTGGTAAAAGGACCATACATATCGGCTGTATCCAAAAAGTTAACTCCTTGATCCAGCGCATAATGGATTACTTTAATCGCTTCATCCTCGTTCGCAGCACCATAAAAGTCACTCATGCCCATACAACCTAGGCCTATACCTGAAACACTTAAGTCGCCGCCTAGTTTACGCATTTTCATAATTTCCTCCTTGTTTAATTTTTAATCATAGCAGCTCGAAGCCAACTTCACTGTAAGTAATTTAGTAGACAAGTTAGTTTTAAGGACTGAGGCGATTAATGTCTCTTGGAAAAAGAGTGGCTTCTTTAACATTAGCCAGACCGATAGTTTTTTCGACTAAACGGTCAATGCCAAAGCCACAACCACCATGGCTGGGTAAACCATATTCAAAAGCTTGCAAATAATATTTATAACCTGGGTGATTAATATCTAGACCAGCCGATTCCATTTGGCCAATTAGTTTATCGTAGTTATTTTCACGCATCGGCACAGTGGCAATTTCTAGACCTCTAAAGAGCAGGTCTCCCCATAAAACGGTTGTTGGATCTTCAGGGTTGATCTTATGATAGAATTTCATGGCTTCGACTGGAAATTGAGTGGCAAACACTAGTTCAGAACCAAACTGTTTTTTGGCATAATCACAAATCCATCTTTCTTCATCCGGTAATAAATCTTTTTCTTTAGTGGTATCGGTATTGTTGGCTTTAGAGTAAAGGCTATGGATCTCTTTAACAGTTATTTTAGGCACGCGCTCAGTTAGCTTAAGCTCTGGTGCATTTAATGATTTTAGTTCTGCTTGAAACGTTTCATAGGTTTTACGGAGGCAAAAGATGGTCATATCACCAACCATATCCAAAATTTCATCATGACTTTTCACGAAACCCATTTCAATATCTAACATAATTAGCTCGCTCATATGTCTAGTAGTGGCGCTAGGTTCGGCCCGGTAAGCTGCGGCTATCTCATAAACTCGTTCAAAGGCTCCGACTAGCATCTGCTTATACAGCTGCGGGCTTTGGGCTAAGTAAGCCTGTTGGTTAAAGTAATCAAGCTTGAACACCTCCGCTCCACCCTCGGTTGCTTCGGCTATTAGCTTTGGCGTTTGGATTTCAACAAAGTCATGATCATTCAAAAAGCTACGCAGGTTTTTTAAAAGTTCGGCTCTTATTCTAAATATTTTCTGTTCAGCCAAGTTTCGAATATTTAAAACTCTGTACTCAAATAGAGTATCGAGGTTGTCGGGCTTATGTGAAATTGGTTTATCGATTTCAATCGGTGGCTCATGGGTAACCGGTACAAGCACCTCTAAAACTGCTTGGTGTAATTCGGCACCACCAGGAGCTCTGGGTTCTTTTATAGCTGTGCCTTGAACTGATAGAACTGTACCTATTTGTAAACCGCGTAGTTTTTCGACTTCTTGCTTATCTTCCAAGACTACCTGGGTTAAACCATGACGATCACGAACATTAATGAAAGTTAAACCACCTAAAATACGTTTTTTATGTAGCCATCCTTCTATACAAACCGTTTGATTAAGATGGTCTTTGACTTGATTACTTAGTATTCTCATGTTTAGATTTATATTCTAACACCTAAGCTTTAGTTTTGGCTATGTTTTTTGAGAAGTACTTTTTTGGTTTATTGTTTGAGGTTCAATTAAAACTTTTAGTACATCAGCAAGACTAATACTGCCAACAAATTTCTGGTTGTCGTTAACTACAATAAACACCGTTGCTTGTGTTTCATAAAAACCCTGGATAACCATTAAAGGTGAGTCATCCTGATGCACAAACTCAACCTCGCTTCGTTTGTGAGAATCGACTCTACCTTGGCTATGGATACTTAGATCATTAAACATCAATAGACCGATGATGTTATCCTCGTCTCCATCCTTGACTAGAGCATAACCTTCATTTGATTGATGTAGTTCATTAATTAGTATTGGACCAATTACATCGTCTTTATCGACTAATTTAAGCTTCTTAGCAGCAATCATTAAATCTTTAATTCGCTTGTTATAAAAAAGCAAACTGTGTTCTAGCCTTGTCAGTATGTCTGGGTTAAGACGGTTATCGGGATTTTTAGATAATTGCTTAAATAAATCATTCAGGTCCTGTTCATCATAAATGTCGATATCGGTTTTTTGATTATGTTTAGTCGCCAAACTATAAACTAACTCCAGCTGCTTAGAAAAATGGCGCAGCTTCCAATTAACCAGCGGTGCAGCAAGCATAGTTATTCTTCTATCTAAATAGTGAACTTTAAGACTAGGTAAGTAAAAAAAGATTAAATATATCTCTAAAATAGTAATGATTAGTGTCAACCACAAAGCCGTAGCTCTGGACAACAAACTTAAACTAACAGCCATCGATAAAACCAGTAGTATGTCGAGCAGGCTCCTTAGGGCCTTGGTGTGATTAAGACCAAATACTATATCATCGGGTATTTGATAGCCTAAACTCCGACGTTTTTTAAATTCTTTAGCTGGTAATTCAAAATAAACCTTCTTAAGGATGACTGAAGTTATAGCTAGGCACAAAAAAATAAGACCGACTATTAAGTTAATATTCATAATTACATATTAATATAATTACTTGTCTTGGTCACATTTAGGCTATAATAAAATAAACCTAATGTAAGGAGATCTAAGTTGTGTCAAAACGGTTCTTATCAGTTATAGCAGTTATTATAGTTGTTTTTGTTGGCGTCTTACTCCTGACTAATCATAGTAATCCTTCAGCTAGTGGCACCTTAACCGAACATAAGGAAGGCCTAGGCAAGACTGGAGTTACGCTAGTTGAATATGGTGATTTTCAATGTCCTTATTGTGGACAGTACTA
>DAHWAT010000026.1 GCA_027327085.1 Candidatus Saccharimonadota bacterium | reverse complement strand
ATAACCCCTCTTGAGAATTGATTCAAGTACCTCCATACTATTGTTATGGATTATTTAGATCCCAAAAAAGCACTTCAACAACGCATAACTCTTCTAGTGGGCTATGTCTTAGTGGCTGTGGCTATTGCTTTTGCAGCTTTAATATTGCTTTATCAGGCTTATGGTTTTGGTTTCGGTAAAAACGGCAACGTAATTCAGAACGGATTGGTTTTTTTCTCATCTCAGCCTAACCCCGCTAATATTTACATTAACGGAGTACTGTCTCCAGACACTACCAACACCAGGTTATTTCTACCCTCCGGTATTTATCATATCGAATTAACTAGAAGCGGTTATCGGAATTGGTCTAGGCGTATTACGGTTGACGGTGGTAGTGTCGAGCACTTTGACTACCCGCTTCTGATCCCAGATAAATTATTGCCCTCTAAAATAAATAGCTATAACGGCCAACCGATTTTTATGACAGACAGTCCTAGCCAACAATATATCTTAATTGATGACCCTGGTTCTTTAACTAACTTTGACTTATATGACTTATCCAACCCTGCTCAACCGACGCTTACAAGCTTAACCTTGCCCCCTAATATCCTGAGTCCTTCGACAACCGGTGTCCAAACCCTACAAGTTGTTGGCTGGTCCGACGATAATCAGCATGTTTTACTCGAGCATATCTATGATAATAAGACGGAGTATATCCTTCTTGACACCAACAACATTTCCCAATCGGTCAATTTAAATACAACTTTTAATATTAATCCGACCTCAATCAGTTTTATTAATAAACAGTACGACAGCTTTTATATTTATGATGCTGCTTCTCAGACACTCAGCCAGGCCAGTCTTGGCAGTACGACCGTAACACCGGTCCTAAATAATGTGCTAGCCTATAAATCTTACGGCAATAATGAGATCATGTATGCTACCACCGTTGGCGCAAAGCCTAATAAAGTCTTAATCAAAATATATACGCCTAATCAGACTTATAGCCTAGCCAGCTTACCTTTATCTAGCGGCACCTATTTATTGAACCTTACCACCTATAACGGCACGCTATATGCGGCAGCTGGTTCGACTACCGGCAGTTATATCTATATCTATCAGGATCCGATTACCCAATTAGAATCTACTCCTGGTCAGTTTTTAGCACCGTCTTGGGTGCTTCATGTTAATGACCCTAACTATCTTAGTTTCTCTCGTAACGCTCAATTTATTATGACCGAGAATAACTATCATTATGCAGTTTATGATATCCAGAATGCTTTGGGCTATCTTTATAGTGATCCTAATCGATCACTTGATCCACCACAGCAACATGCTAATTGGATGGATGGTGACAGATTAATCTATGTTAGCCATGGTCAAATCATCATGCAGGACTACGATAATACTAATCAGCAGACTTTAATTCCTGGTTCACCATATTATGAGCCGGCTTTTTCTTCAAACTATCACTACATGTATTCTCTGGCACCTGGTAGTAACGGACAATATATTTTGCAGTCTACGCCTTTATTGACGCCAGCCGATCTTTAAATTGCTTATCGATCTTGATGAGTAGATAGTAGGCTGCAGCTAAAACTGCAATAACTGAGATAATTTTGCCTACGGTTGACCCGATAAAACGGCTCCATAAACTAGGCCCATTACCCGGTAAGTAATTGGTGGGTGGCTGACTGCTCGTACTGACGCTTGCTATGCTGTTACCGCTGGGATCGGGGCTAATTTGTTGGCCAACAACAACCAGGCGGTTAATACTGGTGCCTGGTGGATCACAAGTTATTAAGGTAGCGGTCGCTACCTGACCTTGAATAGGGTTCAAAACACTAACATCGCTTGGCGAAACTATAGTTTTGCTAATCACTTTATAGACATAAACTTTGTCGTTATAGGTTAAATAGAAGGTATCGCCGTTAACTAAAGTGTGTAGTAAAACAAAGGCAAATTTATATTTACCAGGGTTAAAAATATTATTACTGCTGTGGCCAAAAAAAGCAGCATTACCATCTTGACCCGGTAAAGCTGTGGTTGGATAGTGAACGACACCGCTCTGCAGGTCATTTTCTATAGCAGCTTCACTGGTTGAAGTTTCGCTGTAATCTACCGGAATTTGCACATTAATTTTAGGTATTATAACTTCTGGAGTGGTTGTTGGTGCAACGCCGCTACTATTGATAATAATTGGTGTGTCAGCACTGACACTACTTGGTCTTATAAAGGGGGCAATTATTACTTGATTAAAAAAGCCAAACATAAAAATAATCAGCACAAACGTCCCCATGCCCAACCCAAAAGCGATTGATTGAAGGTTATGTTTAGCTTTAATCTGACCGTTGGCGGTAACCTTATCTTTGATACTGCGTCTTTTGTTTGGATTTGCTCTTATTGGTGGTTTGGCTGCTTGGTGTTTATGCTCGGCCAACAAACTTGGCTTATTGGCAAGCTCATTGGCCGATAAAGCTGATTGATTTATAGCGTTGGGTTGGCTAGCGTAAAATTCTTGCCAAACTTCGTGCTTTTCCGTATCGCTTAATTTAGCATAATAATCATGCCAGGCGGTTTGAACCTCGGCCATACTCTTACCCGACTGGCTTAATTCGTTCATGAACAGCTGATGTTTGCTTTTAGGCCTAGCACTGGCAGCTTCAACCATTTCTTGTTTAGCGTTGGGCTCGTCGTTGTAAATATTTTCAATCTTTTGACGAACTAATTTAGCCGCATCAGGATTGTTATCGAAACCACTAAAAACTTTAACCTGATCGTTAACTGGGTTTTTAGATTTTTTGGGTAGTATCTTCGCCATATTAAAATTTGTTTAGAGCTAATCTAGCTCTAGCTTATTTAAGTATAGTACAATGACAAGCTAGAGTAGTATTATTGATCATTATACCCATTGGGCGAGTGGTGAAATTGGTATACACGCTAGACTCAAAATCTGGTGAGCCTTATGCTCGTGAGGGTTCAAGTCCCTCCTCGCCCACCAAAATCCTCGTATAACCCTCAGGAGCTTTGCAACATTTGAGCTGGTGTCCTGTACTTCAGTTTTAAGTGTACACGTTTAGTATTGTAGTGGTCGAGATATTTAGTTAGTTTATCTTTCTGGGACTGTAGCGTAACACTCCTGTTCCAGTAATAACCAATGCATTCAGTCTGGATAGTTCTGTTAAACCTTTCAATATGTGCATTATCATTAGGTCTATGTAGCCTAGTATGCCTGGTAGCAATCCCTTTGTTTTTTAGTACTTGCTCAAAAGTAACGTCCATATTCTGGACCATTATCGCTCTGCACCATAGATACTACGAAGCCCCATCTGTTTTGAGCTTTTAGTACGGCTTGTAATGCTAGTCCCTGTCTAAGCTTATCTTAACCAGGTAGTCTTGGTTTAAGTGAAACCATATAATCTCAGCACAGCGTTTTAGCTGGATTCTTAGAGCCAGAACTAACTTAACAATATCTTCAGAGATAGCCTTAGGTGAGGTATGCGGCCTAGAGCTTAGAGTTAGAATCTTCCACTTTAAGGCTGCAAACCTAAATGTTTTACCAAGCTCACGATTTGGCCTATTGAAGTTTTCTAACTGGACATTCTGATTGAGCTTTAACCATTTCTGCTTCCACCTCCAGATAGTGGTTCGACTTACACCGCATTTATTGGCTACTACTTGAGTCGGTAGCTCCTGTTCAATTAGTAGTTTCATGCCCATGGCTCTCGCCTTAGGTAGGTTAGGGTTGTTAGAATAAGCTATGGTAGGCTCCTTTCATTGTTAGGTTGGTACTAACAGTTTAGGACGCCTACCTTTTATGTCGCAAAGGTTGTGAGATACTACGGAGAATTTGCTTCATTAAAACATTTATGGTAAAATGAGCTTGAATTTGTGAGGCAGTTTTTGCTCTTTATTCGCACTTTGGCAGGTTACAAACAATTCAAGGAGAAGGTCTCATGGTAGTTAAGGAATGGTGGTTCATTGTACTTTGTGTACTTGAGTTCGGTGGCGTTTTCTTCGGTTTCTTCTATGTACTCGTGCACATGCCCAAGATCATCGAGGATTTCGGCAATCAGGGGACGTCGTATCAGATTGAGGCCATGCGGCTCGTGTCGCTTGTCTTCATTGCCATCCTCTTTCTATCCATCCCGGTCTCTTGGCCACTGATTGCCTATGACGGCTATGACCGTTACATGAAGGGTAAGCCAAGCGATAACCCACTTGAGAAGTGCTAGTATGTTCTTCTCAAAATGATGAGAGTGTGTAGGTCTAGTCTAGTGCTGGCACAAAGTTCCATTCGGGGTTCGCCTCGCAAGACTATCGGGCGTCGGAAGGTGCAAGTTAGAAGTTTAAGCTTCGCACCTTTCGATGCACCGACTCGCTTCTTTTTTGTATAACCTGCCATTTTCACTCTATAAATGCGTATTTATACTGATGAGTCCAAAAGGACGAAAGTGAGTAAACCCTTAATTACCTAATGCTTTGGCTGCAAAACTGTGAAGGTCTGAGGCGAAGTATGCTATAGGCCTTAACGCTTCTATTGTTTAAGAAGACAAATATAACGCGTATAAATTCTAACAGTAACTTAAAATATTAAGCCTCTTCAGCTTCATCGTCTAAACCAGCCCTCTTTAGCTCGTCTCTTTTTGTTTGCATCTTTAACAAGTATAGCCCGAACATTATGCCCTGTTTGGTTAGCCTGACATTTGTAATATACCTTGAGGTTTGTCTTTGGATATACTGATTAATGACTTCAAGATCGTATAATCTTCTCACTAAAATATTTGCTTTTGATCCTAAGTCGTCGGCCGCCCCTTCAATAATCGACATTTTATTGTTCTTGGGCTTTAACCAATCGGAGAATTCCGGCACCGAATCATGAGATATCTTTAAATCTAATGGAATGCCAGTTTTTATTAGTAGGTATTCAATGACGCGAAATGTTTTAGAGGCTTGTATCTTTGTGTTAACGATTCTGGGGTATTCTCTGGCTAAAAATAGAAATTCTCGGCCATCATCGGTTAAGCTAATGGTCTTACTAGAACGATCAATTTCTAAAAATTTGTATTTGATTAAACCCTCGAGGCTGCTTACCTTAAGCATCATTTTAAATTCTGAATCGTCACTTAAATCTTTTAAGAACTCTAAGGGGTCTTCGTTTGTATAGCGAATTAACCCACTATTGTGTTTTTCAACTAAAGACAGTATTGCAACCCTTCGTTTATTATATGGAAGCAATTCGACTTTATCGGCTGGTTTGTTATCTAAATCATGATTGGGATTGATTACGGTAATCGACTCTTCGGTTGTAGCTTCGGCTTTAGCTTTAACTTTGGCCCTTAATTTTGAGGAGGCATTTAAATCCTTATAGTTTTGTATTAGACGATCTCTGCCTAAATCGGTCAGTTGGTAGCGTGAGCCATTTACCTCGATATAGCCTTGGCTAGATAGACTGTCCATCAATAATCTGATTGCTTTTTGGGTTCTTTTGTCTTGCTTGGCGGCTTCTCCCATAATCATTCTCCCCATGTATTTCCAGTAATGCTCATCGGGCTGCCTAAACGTCTCAGTAAATCCAACGATTTGTAGAGCTTTTAGCTCAGGCTCTAAAGCCTCAAATTCACCTCTTGTGTATAGCTGAGTTATAGTTGTTTCATCTTCCCCATAAAAATAGAACTTTAATCTTCTTTCTCGTAGATTAAACTTGCCTTTTGGCATTAAAGGTCGTCTTCTGGGTGCAGCAACTACGGTCTGGGAGGTTTCCTGATTAGTGCTGAAGTTGTTATCTTGAGCTAGCGAACTGTCAATGCTCAGGGCTGTAGCAGTAGCGCCTAGATTAAGCTCTATTGGAGGGTTAACACTATAGCCCTCTTGCAACAAAAGGTCGTCTTCCGAAGAACCATCTGGGTCTTCGGGAAAAGAATCGTCTTGGCTTCCGCCAACTAAGTTTTCTATCTCCATAATATAAATCCAAGTAATTTATTAACACTATATATTATATACAATTTTTAAAATAATTTTCAAAAAATGTGTTGTAATATTGTTTTAAGCTAAAAAGTCACTTTGAGGTTTTTTAAGCTACGAAACTAGTTGCTGCGGCGGCTAAGATTTGTTGTTTATTTTGCGCCCACCAGACTACGGCCTTTGCGGCGGTGGCAACTCGCCAAATGGCTTGGTCTTCAGACTCCTTAGTCGTTATAACTTGCCCCTTAAAAGCAACTAAAAGGTAATTTAAATGTTTAGTTATGATTAAAGATTGATGCGTTTTGGTGAATTGATGTAGGAATTCTACAAGTCTGACTAAGTCCATACTAAGACTAATAGCCTGTGTACTTTTAGTTGCGGTGTTCAGTTGTTGCAGTTGAGATAAGCTTAGGACAATCATGGTGTCAGCTCTATCTAAAAGTTTAAGTGGTAAATGATTAAAATAGTCTACACCGTCTTTAGTAAGGCATAATTTGCCTTGGTAGGACCTAAGCAAATTTTCTAACAAAATGGCAGTTTCGCTATTACGCCCAAAATCGCCACTTAGGAAAAGCGCATCTGCCCAGGCAGCATTGTCTAGAATCAGCCCTAAAGCCTGGCGCGATAAGCTACCGCTCGGTGTACTCGGAGCATAGACTGCGCCAACAAAGATGCTACTAAGTGATTTTTGGAGGACATCTGGTAAGATCACCCTAATACTACCTATACCAGCTTGCTGAGCTACGCTAAAAGCTTGATTAACTGCAGCAAAAGACTGAGCATTGCCACCGGCTATAAGTAGTTTGCCGGCTTGATGCTTAT
>DAHWAT010000025.1 GCA_027327085.1 Candidatus Saccharimonadota bacterium | reverse complement strand
AATTTACCGGCCCGGACATAGACTACCCTATCGATAAAATCACTAGCTTCAGCTACCTGAGCAAATCGATCACCAACCTGACCAGCATAAATAACCTGTAAATCTTTATCTAGACTCTTAAGCGATGCGGCCACCGCCAGCAAGGGAGTAATATGGCCACCGGATCCACCTCCGGTTAACAAAACTGTCAATAGTTAACCCTCCCTAATCTGGAATAATTAGTTTGCTTAGATCTGTCGTTGACTGTTGAATGAATTATTTGCTTAGGCTTGTACTTGGTGTATTGAGAAGCCTGGAAAACAAAACCTACTGCAGCCGTCGTAAATACCATACTGGTGCCTCCATAACTTATAAACGGCAAGGTTATACCTTTGAGCGGTAATAGGCCCACCATAGCCCCCATATTAATTAAAGCCTGGACGCTTAACCAAGTTAGAACTCCGAGGACTAAAAACTTAGAAAAATCATCGGATACACCCTCAGCCACATTCTTAATCCTAGTAAAGAAGGCTGCAAAGATCAGTACTAGTATAGTGCTGCCAATAAAACCAAACTTTTCAGCATAAATGGCAAAGATTGAGTCGTTATCTGATTCTGGCAAATAGCCATAAGCTTGAGCCCCATTACCTAAACCTAGACCCATAAAACCACCTGAGCCCACAGCGATCAAAGCCTGGCATGCTTGATAGCCGCTGCCTTGACAATTAGTCTGAGGGTGCAGATAAGCCTCGATTCTTTGTAGCCTATAAGGGGTAGAAACTACTGCCAAAATCAAGCCAATCAACACAATGGCTGCAACAATACCAATTTTTTTGAGTGGTAAACCGGCAACATAGGCCATTGTAAACATCATCGCTATGATGACCCCAGCAGAGCCTAGGTCACTTTGGATGCCGACTATGATTACGCCCACCCCTAGTAAGACTAAAAGCATAGGCCGCAGCGTCTTTTTTAGATTGGTTATAGTCCCCTCTTTAACCCGTTTAGCCAAAAACCCCGAAAACCAAACCAATCCGGCAAATTTAACCAACTCAACCGATTGAAACGAAAAACCACCAAGCCTAACCCAACGATGAGCCGGATAAGCTGGGTTAACCGGCATAGCATAAGCAATTAGCGTAGCCAATATCCCGGCTATGAGTAGTGGTTTATAATAACTCCGCCATACCGAGAGAGGTATTTTATAGGTTGCGTAAAAGCCGATAAAACTTAAGAAGATGGCTATTAATTGCCTATAAAGATAGTAGTTATTTTTAACATGATTTGTTTCGGTTAAAGCAGGGCTAATTGAATAAAGCAGTACTACCCCAATGGTTATTAAAATTAGACCCCAAACCATAATCCAATAATCAGGCCGGTGTTTTCTACCCAAATTCAAGTCTGAGTCTACCATAAGCTGGCGAGCTACATGCCTACTTACCATATTAACCCCTAACCTTTGCGCCCTAGTAGAAAAATAATTAACCCTATAACGCTAGAGACTTGTCCGAGAATCCAAAAACGCATGGTTACTTTGGTCTCAGGCCAACCTATTGCTTCAAAGTGATGATGGATTGGACTAGATAGGAAGACTTTTTTACCATGCCTAAGCTTACGCGATAGCCGATTAATAATAACTGAGCCGGTTTCCATAACGTAAACTGCACCTAGGAACGGTAACACGTAAACAGTATTAGTTTGCAAAGCAATTATGCCTAAGGCGGTCCCCAGGGCAAATGCGCCTACGTCCCCCATAAAAAACCTAGCAGGATAAATATTAAACCAAGTATAACTTAATAAAGCACCAACGACGGTTAAGCAAAAGCCGGCTAAAGCAAATTTGTGCTCTAGTAAACAGATAATCGTATAGGCTACAAAAGAAGATGCCACCAGGCCTCCGGCTAAACCGTCCAACCCGTCACTGAAATTAACTGATATAGCCGTAGAGATGACAACCAGCCAAAATATAGCAATTATAAATATACCGACATGCCAATTATTGACCCAGGGCAAATGGATATAATTAACCCCAAGCTTGTCGTAAAACCACCATCCACCGATTAACACTACAATACTATAAAGACTAAACTTTAATTTAGCGCTCATGCCAGCAACACCCTTACCACTACTCCTTATATTCATGGCATCATCTAAAAGCCCAATGACCCCTGCCCCGAGTAAGCCGGCTAAAGGTAGCCAGGTTTGGTTACGGCGTAAATTGGCAAAAATAGTTACCAGGCTGATCGCCAGAATAAAAATTAAACCAGCCATCGTGGGAATATGTCGCTTGTGTTTTTCAGCGTGCAATTTGGCATAAACCGTGGCTTTCCCGCCCGACCAAGCATCAGTTCTCTGACGTTTCCACCACTGTTGTTTGTAGGCAACATGCGTATAAAGCGGAGTGATTAGCATACTTAAAACAAAACTAGCAAAACCGAGCAATAAGATTTTGTCTAAATCGTGAGCGTTAATGATAATGTGGAGTGATTTCATAAATAATTTTTGTTTTATTATACCATTAATTCTTAGGTGTCACATATCCTTCATTAATTAGCATATGCACAAGATCTGCAAACACCGGTTGAGAGCCATAAGAACCGGCGTAGCCTGGTACTGCCGGCTTAATATTATAGACAACTATGGTGTACTCAGGTTGATTGCCCCCGACAAAGCCGATATATGTCCCATTAAAGATATTTTTGTAGTAGCCCCCAGTCGGCCTAGCTACCTGTGCAGTACCGGTTTTACCACCAACAATGTAATTAGACGGAAAGTTCATAAAGCTAAAACCGCCATGCAAATAGGCCTTTACGACATTCTCTAATAACGGTTCCTCCTCATGAGCAATTTTTGGTGAAACTACATTTCTTTCTTCAACTTTAGGCGGGTTATTAATAACTTGGCCATTAGGTTTGATTAATTCAGATACCAAAGTAGGTTTATAGTAAGTCCCTCCGTCAATGATGCTATCATAGGCTGACAATTGCTGGATGGCAGTCATACTGACGCCTTGGCCGAAAGCTGTATTAGCATACCTTAAATTAATACTAGGATCATTCAAATTAGCTGGCGGAACATAACCTGAAGCTTCATAACCTTGCTCGATACCAGTTGGCTGACCTAATCTAAAATGATTTACCATATAATCATGCCAAGTCGTGATGCCTTTACCGGTAATAGTCGTGCCCCCAGGATGACTCATCTGCATTAACATCCAAGTTGCTCCAGTATTAAGCGACAGAGCAAGAATACTAGCGATATTCTGTTCTCTGGCACCAACATCTTGCTTAATATCGGTAATGTTGAATCCATCTATCACCCAGTGAGCTGGATCATAAAATGATTCATATGGCGTAATGGCGCCAACGTTTAGCGCGGTAGCAGTTGTTAGCGTTTTCATGGTTGAGCCAGGCTCAATCGGGTAATCTACGGCCGCATTTTGGAAGATAGATGGATTAGTAACATTTTGGTAATTGGCTGGGTTATATGTGGGGTAATTGGCCATAGCAAGGACATGACCATTATATGGATCCATAATGATGGCGCTTAGCTCTTGAGATTTAGTAGATTTATAATCCCTAGCTAGGATTTGTTCCATTTGAGTTTGCATGCCTAGGTTCAGCGTAGTTACAACATTATCACCATTAACCGGTGGTATATCGATATTACCCTTATTGGCAGCTAAAGGCACCCCATTGGCATCAGTTATGGCTTTAAGCTCGCCAGGCGTGCCAGCTAGCTGTTTATTCATTGCCTGCTCCAAACCATACTCACCCACGCCTTGGGTATTAACAAAACCTAAAACCTGGGCCGCCAGTGATCCGTTAGGATATTCCCTGTAGTCCTGGCCTTGACTACCAATACCAGGCATCTTTAAAGATAATATCTTAGAATTCTGACTACTACTTATTTTGTAAGCTAAAACCACATATTGGGTATTCTTAGTTTTCATCAAATTTTCATAATTAGAAACACTACCTCCAATGATTGAGGCTATTTTTGAAGCTGTTTTGTTAACGTTTTTTATAAGTGGTGGATCAGCAAATAAGGTATAAAGTTTTTGATTTAATACTATTGGGACTATTGAATTACCCTCTTTAGCTTCAATTAAACCTCTGGTGGCTGGGATTTTATACTGCTCCAGTTGATCATTTAAAGCCGCCGTTTTGAAATGATTATACCTAATGACCTGATCGTTAAACAGCTGCAAGATGAAAATAACTATAGCTAGCACTAAAAGACCGTACCATAAGCGCAGCCTTTTGTTTTCTAAACCCTCATAATCTTTGTTTGCTTGATCCATTCAATAACATTATAAACCAGCTCTTAAAAACTGACTGGCTGAAATGATAAGTTTTATTGTATAGCCGTAGATGGCGACAAAGAAGTCATGGCTTTAGCGACGCTGCTATTTTGAATACGCGTAACTGATTGTAAACGAGCCGATTGCACCTCTAGATCGCTATGCTCTTGAGCTAAACTAGCTTGGGTTTGCTGAAGATTATTAATCTGATAACCAAAGGCATTGGTTTTAGTCACTTGGGCAAGATAAAACATGCCAAGCAGACAAGCTAATACAACCAGGATAATGGTATTAGATACCGGGCCCAGGGTTTTCGCTTGAGCTTTGAAACTAACCGAGTTTTGGTTCCGATTGACAAAACGCGATCGATTCATCGCTAGAGAACTTGAATACGTCATATTTTTTCCTTTTACTTTTATTTTTAGTCCAGCCCTAATTTAATCATTAGGGCTGGGTAAACTTATCAGACCACTTTAACGTGAATCTTATAAGCTCGGGAGCTACTTTTGACCGTTATCGGCATGTAAGTTCCCTTTCTTGTTTATTTTCGCTGCGGCTCGTAACTTAGCGCTACGGGCACGCGGATTATGGACAATTTCATGGGGGCTAGCTGTGACCGGTCTTTTGGTTAACAGTTTAAACTGAGCATCCAAACGGTTACCGCTTACATCTTTAAAAGCTCTTTTGACAAGTCTATCTTCTAGACTATGAAAGCTAATAACGACTATGCGGCCGCCTGGCGCTAAAAGATCAAGCCACAGCGGCAGGCTTCCTTCTAGCAACTCCAGTTCTTTGTTAACCTCAATGCGCAATGCCTGAAAAGTTCGTGTTGCGGGATGCAACCTACTTTTCTTTGGCCATATTTTTTTGACGACATCTGCCAAATCAGTAGTCGTATTGAGTGGTCTAGCTTTAATTATGGCCTTGGCAATGGCTCGGGCTCTAGGTTCTTCGCCATAAAGCTTTAAAATCCGGGTTAAATCTCCTTCACTATAGCTATTAACAATAGTTTTAGCATCTAAAACCTGGTCTTGATCCATGCGCATATCTAGTGGGCCGGAGTTGGTTATAGAAAAACCACGCTTGCCCTCGTTAAGGTGCGGTGACGATACCCCTAAATCTGCCAAAATAAGATCAAATTGTTGTTTGGTAGCTATTAAATTCTGACTAGCAGTTAAATAATCTGCTTTTAGAATTTTTACTGTACTATTTGAAAATAGTTTTTTTAATGCCTTGGTCGCATTAATGTCACGATCAACTAATACAGCTTGATCTAGGTTACCCGTTCGATCCGTAATTGCTTTAGCGTGTCCCCCATAACCGGCAGTTAAATCAAGGTATGTTTCCCCTGATTTAGGCTCCAGATAGGTTAGAACTTGGTTAAGCAGAACCGGCTCGTGCTGATTTTTATTTTGGTTTTTATTTAGGTGCATCTTTATCTGCATTTTTTGTTTGCAAGGTCACCTAATCAGCAGTCAATTTTTTGTTTTTTAAAATTTTTGTTTTTATGGTGACACGGCTAATTGTATAAATACGATTTGCCACGTCGAGTTGAGAGACTTATGTGTGAGGTGGAGTTTTGGGAGGTGTTTTGTGGAAGGTGCTAAGCGTTTTTTTAAAGTGGTTTGCTAATTGTGATCCACTTATTGACTGCCGAATAGCTAAACTCGAAATTGAGCTATCCTTATATTCGCCCTGGTTGTTAAAGAACTTTTTATCAGACTGACGTAATTCGCCAGTAACGCCCGACACCTATGGCTGCAATGTCTCGCTTGATACCCGCATAATCAAGCAAGTGCTGATCTATGGTGATACGTCCCTGCTTGCCGTCAAGAGACTGTTCTATTTTGCCCGTTCTAAATTGGACATTTAGATCAGCTACCCTTTCGTCTAGGATGTCACCATCCAGCTTTGGCTCGACCATATTATCCCAAACATCTTTAGGGTAAAGATGTAGGTATTGGCCAAACCCACGGGTTACAACTGCTCCGCTTTTAAACCTGTCACGAAGTTCCGGTGGTATAGTTAACCGCCGCTTTTCGTCAAGCTTTCTCTCGAAGTAGTCTACCGTGGCCATTGGTATCCTTTGTTAATTGATCAGTGGTTTTTATTTTTGTAAATGTTACGCTGTTTTGCCGTTCCATTTCTACCCACTGTCATGAGTGTACTACCCACAATCACCCACTGCAAGTGGAAAAATGGATAATTGGTGGTTTAAATAACACCACTTATCCACAGTTAAGCTATCTGGTGGGCTTAAACACAATATGTGGCATATAAACCATTTTCAATAACACTATATTGTTTTAGCTATAAAAACGCTATCTTCCGTTTGGCTGAGGAGGCTGGACACTTATTTGACCAAGATAATTTTGGAAACTTTCGGCTTGTTTTTGGAAACTTTCGGCCTGTTTTTGCTCAGCTTCAACCCTTAGATAAGTCTGGCCTGGTTCGTGAATACTTTCATTAACCATAATCTGATCTACTGCTGCTAAACCACCTCCAACAGCCGCCACTAGCCCAACTAAAGCAAAAGCCTTTTTGGCTCTATGTAAGGCCCTGTCTTTAGAGTCTGACAAAGAAAGACGATTCAGGTATCGACCTGTCTCTTTATCTATCATGTCATATCTAGGATCAGAAAACTTTTCCACTGCTTCGTTGAAAGAGCCTTTTGGTAGTGTTGAATACTTCATAATAACTTTTATAATAGCACGTTTTGCTATAATGGTCAAGCTTACGCTCAAAAACCCCAGTTGTATTGAGACCAAAATGCTTATGCTTGGTGCAGCATCTTTGACACCTTGCAAACATCTGCAATCGAGGCTATAAAGGATTATAATCTAAAAAATTTAGTTAAGTTGTTTGGTTTATCAGAAAATCTTATTTATAAACTTGCTTCGGCTCATAATTCAAACATTTGGTGCACTTGAACGGCTTTCTTTCGAACACCTTTTGCTATGGCTAGCTAGATTAATCTAGTTATTTTTCAATAAACCAGTACTTTAACAATGCAGGATGGACTATTTTTATCCCGTTATATTCTTTCAAATCAAGCAAATCTTTATCAAAAGATAAAACTACGTCAGCCTCAGCTTCAAGGGCGCACTCAAGTACTTTATTATCGTCAGGGTCTCTAACAGCATTTACTATTTTTGTAGGATGTACAATCTTTACTACTTTACGTATATCATTTATAGCGACAACGACAGTAGATCTATCGAAGCCAAATTTATTTTCAAATTTTTCTTGGACTTCAAGCAATATAGCTTCAGAACTAAACAATTGATAGCTTAAATACCTTGAGCCTTTACCTACTAAATAAGTTCGGGCATAGCCATCTTTAAGAGCTGCAGCTATGTAGAAGCCCGTGTCGGGAACAATCTTAAGTCTTTGACTTTGCATAATTAGCTAC
>DAHWAT010000024.1 GCA_027327085.1 Candidatus Saccharimonadota bacterium | reverse complement strand
TATTAACTACCGGGATAATGATTGGGCTACGACCAGTTTGCTCAAATAAAAAGTGCGTAACATGATCTTTGAGTTCAGCTTTAAACCGATCAAGATCAACTCTCTTATAGCGTTGAGCCACAGCTCGTTTCAATTCATTTCTTAAGCCATTCATAATTTCTTCGTTATCTCTCATATAAATAAAGCCGCGACTTATTATGTCGGGACTAGTCAATAAACTGCCGCTTTTTTTGTCAATTGTTAGAACAACCGCTACCAAGCCTTCTTCGCTCAATAAGACTCTGTCTTTTACTACTACACTACTAACAATGGCGCCTGTTTGATCAACTAACACTGTGCCATTTGGAACTTCACCAATTTTTTCCATTGAAGTACTTGTTAGGGCAATTATGTCTCCGTTCTCGGCATTGATAGTATTGGCTCTTAAAAAACCATTCTCCACTGCTAGATCAATGTGGTACTTTTTGGAAGTAAAATCACCGTAAATAGGTATGAAGAATTTAGGCTTAGTCATGGTGATCATCTCGGCGTACTCGTCCCTGGAAGAGTGCCCTGAAACATGTAAGGGGCCAACTCCCTCTAGTTCATGAGTGCTATGTTGAAAGACATGCACCCCCTTCTTAAATAGGTCGTCAACCATCGTTCTAATATCGCCGTCATTACCTGAATAAGGAATTGCCGTGCTGGACAAGATTACCGTATCTTGTTCTTTCAGTTTGATATGTTTATGCTCGCCATTACTCATACGCTGCAGGGCTGAACTTGGTTCGCCTTGAGATCCGGTACATATGACAACCAACTGATCGTCTTTTAGGTTATTAGCTGAAGCAATGGGCACAAACGTACCTTTTGGTATCCTGACAAATCCGTGTCGTACAGCCATTTCAAGAGTGCTAACCATACTTCTACCATCCATAGCAACCTTTTTGTTGTGGTGAACGGCAGCATTAACTATCATCTGAACACGGTTCATATTAGTTGAAAAAACACCTATGAATATCCTGCCTGGTGCATTTTTCATAATATCAATGAAACTTTGTTCAATCGTAGACTCACTTGGTGTACGACCTAATCTTTCAGTGGTCGTACTTTCACTTAGCAAAGCTAAAACACCTTCTTGTCCGAGTTGTTTAAGTCTTTCAACGTCAGTACGCTCGTGATCAAGTGGATTAGGATCAAGCCGAAAATCTCCGGTGTTAATAAGTCTACCAACTGGCGTGTCTAAAACTATGCAAGTACTGCCCGGAATTGAGTGAGTTACTCTAACTAGTTCCACAAAAAATTGGCCTATTTTAAGTCTTTCATGGGTATCCTCATTCATAGTGACAGTTTGTAGCTCAAATCCATCAGGCATAGGTAAGCCAAAATTCTCAAAAATTTCTTCAACCCTACCAATACTAAATCGACTACCGTAAATTGGCGCTGGAAATTTAGGTACTATATGCGGCAAACCGCCGATATGATCAAGGTGTCCATGTGTAACGACGTAAGCCCTTAATTTAGGTTTTATTTGCTCTAAATAAGCCGTATCGGCGATTGCATAGTTAATGCCGGGCAAATCGACTCCAAGGTCGTTACCACAATCCATAATAATGGCATCATTTAAGTACTCGACTAGAATCATGTTCTTAGAGCCACCACCATCCATACCGCCTAGAGGAATAACTTTTAGCCTAGGACTATCGTCAATAAAATTGGCTCTTTGGGGTCTGGCGTCAGCCGACTGATATTGATTGGCGATTCTTTGGGCATCGGCTTGAGATCTTTTCTGGGCCCGAACGGCTTGGCCACGCGAAGTTGTTAAATTATTGTTAACTATTTTGTAGTTATCGTTTTTTTTGTTATTAGTCTTATGGCTATTAAAAGCCTCTTTCTTGTTGTTTTTATCCATTATTGTTCTCCTTGTTTTAATTATTCTTAAATTACTTGATTTTAGTTAATATTTGGGGGATAAGCGCAAAATCATCGATTAAGGTTTGCTTCATTGAACGGTTATATAGTGCAGCCGCCGGATGGAAAAGCGGTAAATAAACACGGTTTTTATACCGTTTAGGTTGACCGTGGCATTGGCTAATCTGAAGCTCCGGTAAGAAACAATTCAGACTGTGACGACCAAGCGTCACAACTAGCCTGGGCTGAATTATGTCTAACTGACTCTCCAAATAAGGCAAAAAAGCCTGCTTTTCTTCGTCGGAAGGATCTCTATTATTGGGTGGGCGATACTTAACTATATTGGTTATATAGACAGCGTCACGATTAAGGTTAATACTGGCTAACATTTCATCTAAAAACCGGCCAGCTGCCCCTATGAATGGCCTGCCGGCCAAATCTTCATTTTTACCCGGCGCTTCACCTATAAAAACAATATCGGCATCGGCGTTTCCTTCTCCGAAAACCAACTGGGTTGCCGTTTGCCGAAGCTCTACTGCAACATTGTTATCAATGATGTCCTGTGCAATGATATTCAGCTTAGCTTGTTTAGTGTTTGATGGGGCCATGAATTAAGTTTCCAATCAATAATATGAGGTTTTTAATGCTCCATACCAAAAGTGTTAAGGCCGCAGCGTAGCAAAGTAAATTACCGTTATTAATCGATAGATCAATAAAGCCATAACTAGCCATTAACTGGATAATAAACAGAATTAAATGCCCGATTTTAGTCCTTCGCCAAATTTTATACCAATTGATGAATGTCATTTAATTTAAGATTTACTCCTTAAGTTATGCCTTTTTAGAATCTCTTTTGGCGGCTTTCATGCTTAACTGCAGTCTACCTCTATCGTCTATGGCAATTAGCTTGACGGTTACTTTATCACCTTCTTTGACTAAGTCGCTTGGTTTATTAACTCTTTCTTCACTCATTTCACTAACATGAACCAGACCGTCTTTACCGGGTAGAATTTGCACAAAAGCTCCAAAATCCATGACGCTTACTACTGGTACATCCTGATAAATTCGGCCGACTTCCGGTTCAGCTACAATACTCTCTATCCAAGTCTTGGCCGCTTTAATACTTGATGCGTCTGGACTAGCAATTTGTACCGTGCCATCATCCTTGATGTCTATTTCGGTACCAGTCTCGGCTGTTATCTTCTGAATTACTTCGCCACCTTTGCCTATGATCTCCCGGATTTTATCCGGGTTAATCTTAATGCTTTCAACACGTGGCGCATACGGGCTAAGTTCATGCCTTGGTTCACTGATGACACTTTGCATATGTTCTAAGATGAAAGCTCTGCCTTGTTTACCTTGAATTAAAGCCTGCTTAAGAATGTCAACTGATAAACCGTGGACTTTCATATCCATTTGTAGAGCAGTAATGCCCTTGGCTGTGCCAGCAACTTTAAAATCCATGTCTCCGGCGAAATCTTCAGCGTCAGCTATATCAGTTAAAATAATAGGCTTATTGTTATCCATGATTAGACCCATAGCTACACCGCTAACAGGAGCACTTAGCGGAACGCCAGCATCTAGTAAGGCTAGACAACTAGCGCAAGTAGCTGCCATGCTAGTAGAACCGTTTTGGCTCATAATTTCTGTGACGCTACGAATTGCGTAAGGAAAAACTTCTTCGGATGGAAGAACAGGTATTAAGGCTCTTTCGGCTAAGTATGAGTGACCGATTTCGCGTCGTCCTGGTGAGCCTAAACGACGCACTTCACCTACAGTGTAGCCAGGAGCATTATAGTGGTGCATATAACGCTTTTCGCCGGCATGCTCCATAGTATCAAGCATCTGGGCATAACTCATAGGCGCTAAAGTAACAATATTAACGGCTTGAGTTACACCTCTAGTAAAAATACTAGAACCATGAGCTCTGGGTAAAAAGCTAACTTCGGAACTGAGCGGCCTTACTTCATCAAGATGACGGCCATCTGGTCTTATTTTATCTTTAATAATGCCCGCTCGGACATCCTTATGAACCGCTAAAGTAAAAGCGTCATCATACTCCTGAACCTTGGCTAAATAATCGTCGCCTAATTTTTCTTCAAAATATGCCTTGGCTTGACTTCTTAGGGTTTCAACTAAAACGTTTCTTTCTGGATAAGGCTTTCTTAGGTCCTCGCCTAATTTACCTTCAAGCCATTCATCAACTTGTTGTTGAATAGCCTCGTCTGGTAGTTCTAATTCATAATCTTGTTTTTCTACACCAACTTTAGCAATAAGCTTTAAACTGTAAATCAATCGCTGGTTGCATAGTTTTGTGGGCAAACTCTATGGCTTCGGCCACTTGGTCTTCGCTGACTTGGTTAGCCCCGGCTTCAACCATCATAACGGCATCTTTAGTGCCGGCCACGACTAAATCCAAACCACCTTTGTCTAGCTGTTCGCGACTTAGGAAAGCTGCCAATTTAGCTTCGGTATCATAGCCTACCCTCAGCCCAGCAACTGGGCCATCAAATGGCGCTCCGGTTAACGCAAAGGCCGCACTCATGGCTATCATGGCTATCATGTCTGGCCGAAAATCCGGATCCATACTTAGAACCGTCGCTACGCCTTGAACCTCGTGCCTATAGCCCTTAGGCCATAACGGCCTAATCGGACGATCGATTAGTCGGCCTACCAAAATAGCTTCATCGGATGGCCTACCTTCTCTCTTGATGAAACGGCTACCGCTGATTTTGCCGGCAGCATAGAACCTTTCTTCGTAATCAATACTTAGAGGGAAATAATCAAAGCCTTCAACCTTAGTTTTACTAACCATAGCCGTACCCAGCACTACAGTATCGCCATAACGGGCTAAAACGCTGGCGCTAGTTCTAAAACCTACTCGGTTTACTTCTAGTGAAAGCTTACGTCCGCAAAAGTCGGTTTCTACACTTATTATTTCTTTACCGTTAGGGTTTATAATTTGTCCCATATTTTCCTTTCTTTGAACGAAGGACTCCATAGGCAGAGTTCAAATATACTTGAAGCTAAAGACGAATTCTTGTGCTTAATTAGTTAAGCGTCCTTTAAAAGTATATCTGCATCTCTGACTAGGGAGACATTAATTCTTTAGAGGTTTAATGTGCACAAGCTTAGAAATTTCAATTTTAGAAATTACCAGTCTGAGCACAAAATTATCTGCGTATACCTAGTTTTGCAATAAGATCTAAATAAGCCTGACTGTCTTTTTGGGCTATATAGCTAAGCAATCTTCTCCTTTTACCAACCATTTGAAGCAGACCGCGTCTTGCGGCAAAATCATGCTTATGCACTTTAAGATGCTCTGTCAGTTCCTTGATACGCTCAGTTAGCACCGCTACTTGAGCAGCTGGGCTACCGGTATCCTTAACATGAGTCTGAGCAGACCTAATCGCCTGAGACTTCTTTTCGGTTGTTATCATGTTCTGTCATATTACCAGATTAGCCTCTCTGGTGCAAGTAATAATTTAAATAGTTAGCTTATTCGGCCCCTAAACGCTACTGATAAATTGTTCAATATTACTGACATTTAGTTCTTTTAAAGATACGGAATTTTTTAGTGAATAATTATCTATAGTCGTTCTCTCAAGGTAATCAACATACGCCCCGGTTTTTAGAGCAATACCTATGTCTTCAGCTAGACTTCTAATATAAGTCCCGGAAGATACCTTAGCCTGTAGTTGAACTCTGGGATAAACGTACTTCTCTATACTTAAGTCACTAATCTTTACTAGTCTAGGCTTTAGATTAGGTTTAAGGCCACGTCTGGCTAAATCATAAGCTCTTATGCCATCAATTTTTATGGCTGAATAAGCCGGTGGAATTTGATTGATCTCGCCTCTAAAGCTAGAGATAACTGCCTGTAATTCTTCTAGGCTTGGTTGGTTATAACTAACTTCCTCTAGTTGGCCAGTCTTGTCTCCGGTATCGCTACGCTTGCCTAAAATCAGCTCAAACGTATAGGTTTTATCTTTTTTGGAAAAGTCTTCAGCTCGTTTTGTGTAAGCTTTACCTATTAGCAGAATTAGTAGGCCTTTAGCAAATGGATCGAGTGTTCCACTATGGCCGACTTTTATTTGTTTAGGTTTTAAGTGCTGTTGGTTTGCTATGATTTTACGAACATAATTTACGACATCAAAACTGGTCCAACCTTCCGGTTTATTAACCAGAATAATGCCTTGTTTCACTAGCTAAGCATTGGATTAAAAGGTGGTGGCACGGGTGGTGGCGTATCAGAAGATTCTGGGTGTAATTCTTCGCCTAAAGGTTGAGCATTAAGTGCTATGTTTGGTTTGGGCAAAGAATTATTAGGCCCACTGACAAAAGCTTCATCTATCGCTGCTCTAGCCTCGTCTACCTGATTTATGTCTGAGCTTTTGAGGTGAGGACTATGTACCTCTTGCTCTATATCACTCAGAGTATCCTTGTCCTGCAAACTTCTAAAGTTACCGTGCTCATCTATATGAACCTGATCCAGTTTATTAGTTGGCTCGTCGGCTGGTTCATTGTCTGGTTGCCAACCAGCTGGTGGCGGAGACAAGTGTGGCAAACCACTGACATCAGTTTGTTGCGGAGGGCGCAAATTTTCAAGCGGTTTAAATGGCGCTCTGGCTTTTGTATCAGCCTGATGACCAATTATACTTGGTGCGTCTGTTTGTGGTAGGCTTAAGGGGTCGGTTACTGGTTCAATATCATTTTGAGTGGCGTTAGCCGTCAAAGTGCCCCCAAGACTAGGCGGTTCAGTTACTAATTTCGGTCCAGGACTAAGCCCAGCAGGGATAGAGCTAGGATTGGAGTTGGTTGTCTCCTGCGGCTCAGGCAATTCAAAATTGTCATCAGTCTCTTCTGATTCAATCGAAGCTTCCTTGGGTTGATCTTCGTTAATGTTGTGACTAATTTCCAAGGTTCCTGGTTCGGTTTTAGCAACTGCCGGTTGATCAATTTGAGGTTCTTCGGCTGGTTTAGGTTTATCGACTTGTTGGCTAGCTGGCTCTTCTAGTTTAGTAGCTACCAGTTGTTGATTGGCACCGGCAGCCATTAAAATTGAACTAGCAGTCATAGTTGTAGCGCTGGTTTTATCGTTACTAAACCGCTCCGTGTTAGCTACTATGCCGGTTAGTAAAGCTGTAGCAATTTGTTCATCTAAAGCATCAGGGTCAATGATTTGGGTTAATTGACTAATCATTTCGCTTAAACTACTGGCCTTATTATCGTTCCAATTAATTGAGCCTAGATTGCCGTTAGTTTCTGTATTAATACTGGCAACTGTTGCGTCATGCAATATTCTGCCGTGGGCAGTAATAGCCTCATCCAGATCGGTTTGTTCTGACACACCTAAAGCCACGACTACATCAACATTAAAATCGCCCTGGCTAAATTCCAGATCATCTTGACCAATGGAACTCCTGTAGGGAGTTATGAAAATACGCACCACATTATCTTCGACTTTATAACGCAGTTTATCCGCCTTACTTTTGTCTAAGGCAATGATAAAATCTCTAAGACTATCGGTATTCTTTTGAATGGTTGACTCTGGCTTTAAGAATTCTAGGGTTGAAGGTATCTCTCCGGAAAAAACCGCCGCGCAATGTTTGCCTAATTTGTTCAAAAATAATCCTAGGCCTAAAAGTGCCGATAACTGATCTACTGAGGGATTACGGCTAACACAGACCAGTACGTTATTGGCTTTTTTTAACCTTTCGGCTAGATTAGTTTTAGTTTCATCCATATTAAGTATTGTAGCTCTTTTGCCGATGATCTGCTTCAGCAATTTTTTGTGTTTGAGATCTTATCTAAAAAATACCATAGATAGGCTTCTATTTCAACTACTCTTATCTTGACACGTATGGTTTTTACTTTGGAAATAAAGTTTAAGCTTATGCTCGTTTACTATATTAGTGAACTGCGTGACATGGGTTAAAGAAGTAAACTCTATAATTAATCCTGGTCTTGTTGCTTGATCAATCCTA
>DAHWAT010000023.1 GCA_027327085.1 Candidatus Saccharimonadota bacterium | reverse complement strand
AGATTTTTTATTTTCACCATTGCTACGTAGCTTAGCAACTACAGCTTTTTCTAGTTGCCTAACTCTTTCTCTTGTAATCCCAAGTGTCTCGCCGATTTGCTCCAAAGTTTCTTTTCTTTCGAATAGACCAAAACGTCGGGCGATAATTTCCCTTTCCCTTTCACGCTCAATAGTACTTAGTACTAGGGCTACTAATTCTTCTGAGGTGGTGTTTAATTCTGGTTTAGCTTGGCTCATATTATTATTTATACCTATATTATATAACTATCAACATATAATGTCAACTCGTAACTCTTGATGAACATATTGTAGCACATTACTGACAATAATGCATATAAAATGGCCTAAGAATACTACTTGTCCACAGGCTTCACACCTTTGCAAATTACTTATTTGATAAAGTTTAATCGCTTGACTTGAATAATTGGGCCTATAATTATTTATAAACTGGTTGTTTTAAGCCGCTTTTTTCTTAGCTGTGCGCCTAAAGTGCCTAGCTTTTTTAAGAGGAGCCTTTTTCAGAAGTTCTTCGGCCTGAGTTTCAGTAATTGTAGTTGGGTCGGTATCTTTATCGATACGGACATTCTTCTTGCCGTCGGTAACGTATGGGCCATAAGGTCCATTTAGAATTTTGATACCAGTTTTAAATTGCTGGATATTTTTAGAAGCGTCTTTAGCCAGCTTTTCTTGATAAAGTTGCCTTGCCTCTTCTTCGCTAATGTCATGAGGATCCAATGGCTTTATAGAGACATATATTTTACCAATCTGTATATAAGGCCCAAATCGACCAATATTAGCTTTAATTTCTTGATTATCTTCAGTTTTACCAACTATTCTGGGTAACTTGAACATCTCTAGGGCTTTATCCAGAGTAACAGTCTCAATAGACGTATCCGCAGGCATAGGGGCAAATTGAGGCTTTTTAGTGCTATCTTCGGTGTCCCCTTTAACTAACATTGGTCCATACCTACCGTAGCGAGCATATATTTTTTCGCCTGTTTTAGGGTCTACGCCTAATTCTTTAGCTTGTGATACCTCTTGTCTAGAAATATCTTCGGAGTTTTCTATTAAAGGATGAAAGGTTTTATAAAAATCTGCAATCATCTTGTCCCAGGCTTCTTGGCCTTGAGCTATTTCATCGAACTCTCGTTCTACTTTAGCCGTAAAATCATAATCTACAATTGCTGGAAAAAATTTAACTAGAAAATCTGTGACTACCTCGGCGATGCTGGTCGGCATTAGTTTAGACTTGTCGGCTCCGTAAATAATAGTCTTTTTAGCTTCTTTGATAGTTGAACCAGCTAAGCTGAGTTCGCTAAATTCACGCTCAATTCCCTCTACGTCTCTTACTTCAACGTATCCTCTTGTTTGGATGGTTGAAATAGTCGGTGCGTATGTGCTAGGCCTACCGATGCCCAATTCTTCTAGTTTTCTAACTAAACTAGCCTCTGAAAAGCGGCTAGGTGCGCGTGCAAATACTTCAGTTGCTCTAATTTGGTCTGCTTGAAGGATGTCGTTTAGGTTTAGTTTAGGTAAGATGACATCGTCTTTACTGCCGCCATAGACTTTCATAAAACCATCAAATTTAAGGACCTCTCCTTTAGCAATAAATTTTTGGGGTTGATTGCTAATCTTAATGTCAATTTCGGTTTTCTCGATGGCTGCTGGGCTCATTTGACTAGCTACGGCTCTCTTTCTAATCAAATCGTATAGTTTTTTTTGAGCATCATCGGCACCGGCCATAGTCTTAAATGAGTCTGTTGGCCTAATAGCTTCATGCGCCTCTTGAGCGCTAATACTCTTGGTTTTGAATTGTCTGTACTTATGGTAGCTTTGGCCATACTCTTTTAAAATTAATTGCTTAATCTGATCAGTTGCCAACTTAGATAAAACAGTGCTGTCGGTACGCATATAGGTTATATGACCAGCTTCATATAGTCTTTGAGCTAAAGTCATGGTCTGCCGGACGCTGTAGCCTAATCGACGACTGGCTTCCTGTTGAAGTGTACTAGTGGTAAATGGGGCGCTGGGGTTTCTAAAACCTGGCGAAGTTTTTAAGTCTTCTACTGTAAAAGTAGCGTTTATAAGTTTTTCTAACCAAGTTTTGGTGGTTTCCCTATCTTTCAATTTTTCATCTAATTCGGCGCTTAAGCTACCGCCTTTGACACTAAAGTCGGCAGTTATTTTATAAGAGCTAGATAATCTAAAATTTTTAATCTCTCTTTCTCGATCAACTATTAATCTAACGGCTACTGACTGGACTCGGCCTGCGCTAAGGCCACCTCTGACCTTTTTCCATAAGACTGGCGATAATTCGTAGCCAACTAGTCGATCAAGCACTCGTCTGGCTTGCTGAGCTTCTACAAGATTAATGTCGATATGGCGAGGGTTTTTAATTGCTTTATCTATGGCGGTTTTAGTAATTTCATGAAAAACGATCCGTTTAGTGCTCTTTGGGTCTAATTTAAGAGCTTGAGTTAAGTGCCAGGCAATAGCTTCACCTTCTCGGTCTTCGTCGCTAGCTAGCCAAACTTCATGATTTTTGGCTGCCACTTTAAGCTCTCTGACAACTTTTTGTTTATCAGGACTAATTTCGTACTTGGGCTCAAACCCTTTGTCGATATCGATACTCAGCCCTTTTTTAGGCAGGTCTCTAATATGACCAAAACTACTCTTTACGACATAGTCTCTACCTAAAAACTTTTCAATAGTTTTTGCTTTGGCAGGACTCTCAACTATTACCAGGTTTTTATTCATTGTCAGTCACTCATATAAGCGCAAATATTTAAATTTTGCAAATTTATTTAACTTCTAATCTATTAAATATTGATGTAATCATCAAGTTTACGTACTAGCCAAATACCCAAGGGTATTCCCAAAATACCAAATACAATGCTCAGAACACCTAATTGCTTACCGTGGTCAAATGCCGCTCCTATGTAGCTGGTGATGGTTGAAACAATCAGTACTATACCGCTCTTAACTATTCTTTGTAAATTCATATTTATTTAGTAGACAGTCTAACTTTATTTGGTTTTAATACAATTATACCAGGATTACTGAATAGATAATATGCTTCAATAATAGGTTTAACTAAGAAGTGGCTGGTTAGTTAAACCAGCTAGCAAAGCTTAATTTAACTCTTTAAAAAAGCGTTAGCTTCTTGTAAAAATTAATAAATATTATAAAACTATTGACATAAAGACACTTATTTGCTAGAATAGCAACTTGTGATTCTGATAAATCAGAATTCAAGCACCTTTTACCCCCATTCTAACATTTACTCTTATTTAAAGAGTAAACATAAGCGTTAGATTGTTTTAGAGCGTGCCATATGATAAAGTTGTTACCCTCCACTTTTCTTTTGTGCAAATTTAGGCTTTAGACCTAAAAACGCTCTAAAACATACTAACCCCTTTAACTAGATTCCTCGGATTTTTCAATCCCCGGGGTCCCCGACAAAGTGAGCCTAAATGGTAACCATTGAGTAATTCATTGGTTGACACAGTCAATCAGATGATTTTAGACATGATGTTTCACTGGGGTGGGTTGAAGGGTTTTTATTGGGGCAAACTTTGCCCCTAGTAACAGGCTAACGAGCGGTGCCCACCCCCTCTCGTTGGCCTGTTTTTAGTTAGATTATGTAATTTCTGGTGTCGCTGGGTAGGCTGCCACCGAAAATATACTCGTTAATTATTGATGTTACCTCTTTAGTTAAATCAGTCAGGTGCTGTTGCTCATTTTGGCTCAGTTTTTGTAAAACAAATTCTTCTGTTGCTATTTGTTCTGGCATTTTTGGGCCAATACCGATGCGTATGCGTCCATAATCTTCACCGATGGCTTTAGAAACTGATTTAATACCGTTATGCCCACCGCTTGAGCCGCCTAGTCTTAATCTTATTTGTCCAAAATTGATGTCTAAATCGTCATGAATAACAACTATGTCTTTAGCTGGTATATGGTAGTAATGACTTAAAAGTTGAACTGCTTCACCGCTAAGATTCATTAGCGTAGTTGGTTTAACGGCAATAATATGACTGCCATTCATAACACCTTCGCTACACCAGGCTTTAAAATCCTTTCTATTCTGCCATTGACCCATTTCCTCGGTTTTATCGACGAATTCGTCTATACATATAAAACCGAGGTTGTGGCGTGTTAAATTAAATTGAGCTCCGATATTGCCAAGTCCAACTATCAGTAGGTTTTTATTAAGCCCTAGAGTGTAGAAAGTTTTATTATCGCTAACCTGTGGTCTTTTTTGCAGCCAAGCCATAGCTTATAACGCCTTCTCTTTGGTTGGGCTGACGCCGTGTTTATGGGCTAAATGTTTTTCGATAAACCATAGTTGTACCGGTGAACCTTCAAAGCCAAAACTTTTGCGTAACTGAGTCTCTAAATAACGCCTATAACTCCAATGAATGAATTTAGTTTGACTGCCGAATACTTTAAAAGCTGGAATGTCGTTATCTATTTCCTGGACCATATAATTAAGTTTTGGTGAGCGGTTTTTAAGTCCAGCCGGTGGGTGTAGTAGTACAGTTTGTTGTAGCCATCGATTAAGCTGACTAGTGGCAATTTTGCTTTGCCTTGTCTTATAGATGTCTAGGGCTAAATCAAAAATTTTGCTGACATTTTGACCAGTTAAACTACTGACAAAAATTAATGGTGCCCAAGGTACAAAGTCAAAGTTAGCTGCAATTTGAGGTGCTAAGTTGTCTCTTGTGAAAGCATCTTTATCTTTAACTGAGTCCCATTTACTAACTACTAAAATCAAACCCTTACCGGCATCTTTAACCATACCGGCGATTTTTTGGTCAAGTTGGACGTTTAACTCGTTAACATCCATGAGCATCAGGCAGATGTCAGCTTCTTCAATCGCTTTTAAGGTTCTAATAACACTGAAGCGTTCTACGCCAACTTTAATTTTGCCATTGCGTCTGATGCCAGCCGTATCTAACAGGGATATATCTTGCCCCTTGTACTTTATAGCTATACGGTTAATATCTCTGGTAGTCCCAGCTCGCTCGGATACGATGGCTTGTTGTTTTTTTGCCAGGGTGTTAAAAAGATAAGATTTGCCAACATTTGGTCGCCCAACTATGGCTATCGATAGTAGCTGACTAGGCCTGGCTTGTTTAACCTTAGGGATGGTCTTTAAAAGAGCCGCAATAAGCTCCCTAATACCTCTATTTTGCTTGGCTGAGGTGAACATAATTGGCTGAATCCCCAGCCTTTCAAAGTTCTGGCCGCTAGTTTTTTGGTCTATCTTATTAACAATTAAAAAAACTGGCTTAGCACTTTTAAGAGCCAATTTAGCTACTTTTCGGTCCTCTTCGGTTAAAAGACTATTGTTCTCAACTACTACCCAAATAATATCGGCGCTGTCAGTAGCTTGAATAATTTGTTCCTGGATTGTAAATTCAAATTCATCTTCAGGATCTTTAACACCGGCTGTATCTACCAACCAAAACTGGTGGTTATTAAATTCGGCTTTTGCCATGATTGAGTCTCTTGTAGTTCCAGCCTCTTTGGCTACAATTGCCTCTTGGCTGCCTAAAATAGCATTAAATAAGCTTGATTTTCCTACATTGGCTCTACCGACAATGGCGATAATGGGTAGTTTGTTTGACACTAATCGTATTATAGACCATTATTTATTTTTTCACTTCTTGAAATTGGCCTATTCTTAAATTACCCAACCTGAATGGACCGACTTGTAAGCGATGCAGCGTTGTAACGTGATAGCCTATGGCTTCAAAAGTCCGTCTAATTTGTCGATTGCGACCTTCTTGCATAGTAATCTTTAATTTATTGTTGCTTAAGGTTTTGATAGAAAACTTACTGATGCCATCACTTAAAAGAACACCTTTAATAGTAATCTTGGAAAGATCCTTTTGGCTTAATGGTTTATTAAGCTCTACCTCGTAGACCTTGTTTTTAGAGTATTTTGGGTGACTTAGCTGAAAGTTTAAATTACCGTCGTTAGTTAAGATGATTAACCCTGACGATAGTTTATCTAGCCTGCCAACCGGTTTAAGCCCAGCATAATCAGCTGGCAGTAAGGCGTAGATAGTTTTACTACCCTGCCCCTTCCTACTACAAACGTAGCCCACCGGCTTATTAAGTAAGATTGTTCTAGCCCCAAGCGGCTTTAATACTTGACCTTTAAAACTGATGAGATCGTTTTTATTAATAGATTGACCTAGCTGGGCCACCTGGTTATTGACAAGTACCTTGCCTTCTTCAATAAGCTTATCTGCTTGTCTTCGGCTTAATCCTGTTGATTCAGCAACAAATTTATTGATTCTTGTCTTCATTCATCTAAAGAGCGATGCTGTTTGGGTCGAATGGTTGGTCGGGCGTAGTAGCTGTTTGAGGTACCCCGTTTGTAGCCGCCGGCATCGGTTGAGCTTGTTGGAGAGCTTCTTTGGCCTGCTCAGCTGCTAGCAAACTTTGAATATCCGGTTTTTCATCTAAGTGGCTATCGGCTGGGGGCATAATCACTTTTTCATGAGACATGGTGCCGCTCTGCGGTTTACTATCGTTAGCTAAGACAGGGCTTGGGCTAGTGGGTGTGGTGGCAGGTTCGGCTGAAACTGGCGCAACGACTGGACTAGGTTCTGGCGTGGTTGGACTGTTTTTGGTATCCTCACCGTTAGCTAAAGCGTTAACCGCTTCGTTCATGATTTGATCATTAACAGCTACACTATCATTTTGAGGGGCCGCATTAGTCTCGGGTTGGTCTGAGACGCTAGGGCTGCCTGAACTAGCTGCTTCTTCAGCTGGTGTCGGAGCTTCGGTACTAGCTCCTTCGATTAAGTTTTCTATTTGGTCTTGTAGCTTAGCGGACTCTTCAGCGGCTGGCATGGCTTGATCAGACGAAGCTGCAACCTGGCTACCTGTAGCGCTGTTAGCCGTTGGTTCTGGAGCTGGAGTAGCTACTGGCGGAGCAATAGTCGGTGCAGGTGCAGCAGGAGCTACGCTAACAGGCGCTGGGCTTGGCTGAGGTGCGGCAGTTGCTGGAGCTTCAGATACGCCGTCCTCTAGTAACTCGTGAGCTACTCTAACAATATCCTCTAAAGTCACTTGTGACTTGATTAAATATTTATCTGCACCTAAAGAGTCGGCTCTCTGTTGGTCATCGCTTTGACCTAAAGCTGTTAGCATGATCACTTTGACGTTTTTGAGGCCATCGGTATTCTTAAGTATATCTAGCATCTCAAAGCCACTAATTTTAGGCATCATGACATCAGATATAATCAGATCAGGTCTTTCGGCTTTGGCTACAGCTAAGGCTTCCTCGCCATCTTTAGCCGTTACAATCTCATAGCCTTCCGCTTGAAGGCGTGCTTCATAAATCTCTCTTAAGTTATTATCGTCTTCTACCAGGAGTAATTTTGACATTATCTAATACCTATATAAAGCTTATGTTTAATTAATTTTAATTGTATCATGTTACACATAATTATTTAATTTCAACTTGAGCTTGGACTCAAGCCTGCCTGTATTGTGATTGTAGATCTCTAGCTTGTTGATTACTTAACCTTGGAAAATTAATATAAAAAGTACTACCCTTGCCTAACTCGCTTTCAACCCAAATACGACCATTATAGAGCTCGACAATCTTACGACAGATGAATAAGCCTAAACCGGTTCCACCGATTGTACGAGTAGCCGAATTATCTACCCTATAAAATTTTTGGAATAGATGGGGTATATCTTCTTTTGGTATGCCGGCACCAGTGTCTTTAATAAAGCATTGAACGACTTGATCATTGCCGGTTAAGCCAAGTGTTATTTTACCTTCTGGGGTGTATTTAACCGCGTTATCGAAGAGATTGGTTATAACCTCTCTCAACCTATCTGGATCTACATAAACATAGTACAAAGGAACGATAACTTTCTGACCATCTTCTCTTTTGGCATTAATAATATTAGTGTTAGCTTCGCTGCCGGATACGTAATCAACAGCCAAATTTTTGGTAGCGGCTACTAGCTTTAAGTCACTGATTAATTGGCTTAAAAATTCACCCATTTCAACTACGGACGGGTGGCTGGTAAGCCGTCCGTCTTCAGCTTTTGCACTAGTTAGTAAATCTTGGAATAGT
>DAHWAT010000022.1 GCA_027327085.1 Candidatus Saccharimonadota bacterium | reverse complement strand
CTGTGAATTTAATACAGCTAAGGCCGTACCTGAGCTTAAGCTCGTAGGCAAAGTCCCTTGTTTGGTGATTGTAAGGCTAATATTACCCTTAACTGTAGCCTGGGCGTCACTTACTAAATTAGTCAGCGGGGAAGTAAGCTTAATTGTCCCAACATGATTGTCTTGTAAGGCCCAAGTATGAGGGTAACTAAAATTAAGGCCAAAATAGGTTGAGCTATAGCCACTAGTAGCTACGCTAGCTAAACTAGTAGTTTTGGGTGGTTTTATGACTGGTTTTTTTACTTTGATAGTTTTAGCCGGCTGAGTCATGAAAACTAAGGCAACTAAAATAATAACCAGCAACAAGAAACCTAGAATCAGCCTGCTTTTGGGGTGCTTTTTTCGCTTAGGCACTATCGAATGCACAAAATCAATTCTGGATTGTGCTTCTTGAGACAGTTGGGGCGGCACTCTTTCCATACCCTAATTATCTAACTAATCATTCAGATTGCAAGGCAAGAAGCGGTTTTCGCTCAGCTTGGTCTAAGCTATTAACTTTAACGTGTTATAATATGGCCATTAAACGGGTTGACAAAATTAAGCAGAAGAGGCATAAGCAAATGAAGTTAGTCATCATGATCCCTTGCCTTAATGAGGAAAAGACCCTGCCTCTGACTTTAGCAACTATCCCTAAGAAGATTAAAGGCATTAAGTCTATCGACATCCTAGTTATTGACGACGGCTGTAGCGATAAAACCGTTCAAGTAGCCAAAAAGCACGGCGTTAAGTACTTCGTTCACCATACTAAAACTAGAGGACTAGCCATGTCACTACGTGACGGCATTATGGGAGCTTTGGAACTTGGCGCTGACATTTTAGTTCTAACAGATGGCGATAATCAATATCCTCAGGAACGCATACCTGATTTGGTTAAACCAATTCTAGACGGCAAAGCCGATACGGTAATCGGTGACCGTCAAATCGAGACGATTGATCATTTCAGTTTTACTAAAAAACTTTTACAAAAATTAGGTACAAGAGTGCTTAACGCAACCGCCAATACCAATATCCCCGATAGTACCAGTGGCTTTAGAGCTTACTCCAAAGAAGCCGCAATTAAACTAAACCTAATTGGACGGTTTAATTTTGCAATGGAAACCACCCTCCAAGCCAGTCATAAACGCTTAAATATAACGACAATTAAAATTAAAACCAACCCTAAACTACGTGAATCAAGATTATTTAAGTCACATTGGCAACACGTCAGAAAATCAGCCGTTGCCCTAATCAATGCCTACCTGATGTATAAACCGTTTGCGGTCTTTTTGAGCATTGGTGTGTTCCTTCTAGTCTTAGGTTTAATCCCATTCGTGCATTATTTAATCCTTTACATCGCCACCAAACAGCCGATGTTTGGCACGCATCATCTTCAGGGACTAATCATCGGTGGGGTACTGATTAATGCCTCCTTTGTAACTCTTGCTCTTGGGGCTATTGCTAATCTGATTCGAATTAATCGCTCTTTGATCGAAGACTTGCTGGAAGAAATCAGGCGTGAACGTTTTAATATGGCCAGCGAAACCAGAGAAACCGACTAAATCAGTCCTTCTTATGGTGTGGGTGAATCACTACGTGCTTAATTACTTTTCGAACATCGTCATTGATTTTCTCAATTGCTCCATTATCCCAGTACCAACTATTATCGCTCCTTAGTATAAAGGTCAACGTCCCGCCACCTTCAAAGAATAGTACTATCACGACTAGGCTTAAAAGGGCTTTAGTCCAATGCCAACGATGTAACCCTCGGCTAAGAGCCAGGCCAAGTAGGCCAGCCAGTGGGAGTAAAATGGGAATTAGATAACGGCCATTCATATTCTCTAACACCGCCGTATAGTTATAGGTAATGTACCCCTGAACAAACAAGGCAGTGCAATAGATCAATACCACCAGTATTAGTAAAACGGCAAAAGGATTGTTTTTAAAGACTAGCTTACGCCAAACAATTAAAGCTAGGCCACCGATTAAGGCTACGGCTATGGCCACCAAACTAGGCACTGGTAACGGGCTATAGCTGGCAAAGTTACTATTTGGACCATTGACCGCAAAAAACAGCCTGTACCACATCCAATAAAACCATTGTCCAGTATAGGAAATCGGATCATAAGTAATATGTGTTTTGCCTTTAAGCAGATCTTCGTGCCTGGCATAAGAAGCATACCAAGCACTGTACGGCTTACACTCCTTAACACTTAAAACCTTGGCGCAATCTGGTTCTACCCTATGATAAAACACAATGTTATAGCCATCACGTTCTAAGAACATGCCTAGAGATATAAGCAGCCCAACTACCAGCAAAAGCCTCAGTTTTGGGCTCAGTCGAGTAAAATCCTTTTTCAAATCTAACCAAATCGACTTAAGATTTGGTCGATAAGCCTTGTAAAATAGCCACACCACATAAATAATCACGGCCAGCGAGATTGGCAATGAAGCATATTTTTCAATACCGGTTAGTAAAATAGTAATCGCCAGGATAAATAGTCGCTTAGTCGAGGCTTTATGTTTTTTAATTGGCTCAGTTAAGTCAAAAGCCTGTAAGATGATCCAGGCAACAAGGGGGAAGAGAAGATCGTCGTAACTGATTTGAGCAGCTAGTTGAGGCACAATCGGTATTAGGATAAAAATAAGTAGACTAACATTGGCTAGATTTTTAGATAAACCGACACGAACTAAAACCTTTTTAAACAAATGTAGGCCTAATAAGAACAGCCCGATATCAATAATCCTTAAACAAATAACTTGAGCAACCTGTCCATGAAAAACTAAACTAATCAGCCGGTAGGGGAAGCTCATTAGATAGTGATATAAATATGATGGATCATGGGCAACCGCCCCATAAGCCCCGGCATTAGGTGGTTGACGCGTTAAAAAGGGCAGCCAATAGTGCGAGTAAATTTTGATTAAACCAAAATGGAAATTTTCGTCAAAGGCTTGAGGGTAGACTGCCGAAAGAGCAATCCATAAAGATTCAACAACAAACAAGCCTAGTACAAAGACGTAAAACCCCCTTTTGCCAAGCAATAAGGAAAACTTATTAAGACCGACTTTAATATTTCTCAAATTGATAAATTATATTGATTTAAAACTGCAAAAAGCCTGAGTAATTATTATTTTACCTTATGAAGCACAAGACATAAAGATTAATAAAATGTAGAATGTAGGTAAACATGCTAAAACGGATTCGACCATACTTAAGCGTTGGGTTACTGGTAGTTGTGCTAGTAATTGCCGCTATCTACTTAAGCCACCACGTCTACCTGCTAACCGATCTAAGTCATACCCCCTTACTGATTGGAATAAGCCTAATTTTACTTTATGTTTTATTGCTGATCGTTTTAACCTTTAAATTTAGTATTACCCTAAAAATCTGTTCGCTTCGCCTACCTAATCAAGAAAATATTAAACTTAATGCCAACACGCTTTTAATAAACTTCTTTATTCCTGGGCAGGGAGGACCAATCTATAACGGTGTCTATTTAAAAAGCCGACATAAGCTTAAAGTTAAACATTTTATTTCGTCCATGCTTATTTACTACATCATTTATGCCCTACTCAGCGTTGGCTGTTTACTGGTCAGCTCTAGGCCTTGGTGGCAGACAATTCTAGCCGTATTAACGCTCGGCCTAGTTAGTCTTTGGCTATCTAGGCGATATGAAAAAATCACACATTAATAAACAGTCGCTGAACTTACATGTAGCTAGTTTAAGCTGGTTAACCTTGGCAACCGTTTTGCAAATTGTTGTCCAGACCGTTATTTATGCGATTGAGCTACGTAGTGTCAATAAAACAATTAGTCTGTCCCAGATCATAACCTACACTGGTGCTGCTAATCTAGCGATGTTTGTAGCTTTAACACCTGGCGCCATTGGTATCCGTGAATCATTTTTACTGTTCACCGAAAAACTAAACCATATTAGTAGCAATAATATTTTGGTAGCTAGTCTACTGGATCGATCGGTCTATTTGGTTTTTTTAGGTATAATTGGATTAATTACATTAATTTTTCAGCTTTATAAACGAATATCGACTAAATCAACTAACCCGGTTATTAAGGCGGCCGCAAAATGATTAACCAAACGACAGAGTCTTATGGCTTGAAGCTAACAAAACTTAAAAAAACCATACTTAATAATAATTTATACTTAGCTTTGGTCATTGGACTTGGGTTAATCGTAATTGGACTATCTTTCGGCTGGTATAACAATAGGTTGGTGCCGCTTAGCACTAACCCTGTGGCTCGCTATACAGCTGCACCACATAACCCACTCAGTTTTATGTCTAATTGGGATGGGCCTGACTACCTGCGTATTGCTACTAAAGGCTACGACTCTAAAAGCTTAACTAATTTTTTTCCTCTTTACCCTATCGTTATATATGTAGTTAACTTTATCATCGGCTCGCCCCTAGATTCGGCTTTACTAATATCTTGGGTCTGTTTAGTAGGCCTAATCTATTTTTACTTAAAAATTGTCGATACTGTCTTTTCCGAAAAAGGCTCAGCCGGATTAAGAGCAGCTTTGCTACTGCTACTTTTTCCAACGGCCGTATTTTTTCTAGCAACTTACACAGAAAGTATGTTTGCCGTTTTAGCTCTAGGATCAATCTATTTTGCCCTAAACAAAAAGTACCTACAAGCAGCAGCTCTGGCATTACCGATGTCAGCTACCCATATAACATCTGTGTTTGTCTTAGGTTTAATTGGTCTTATCATGCTGGAACAAAAGGCCAAATTAAAAACAATAGTTGCTACACTCGTGACCGGCAGCCTTGGCTTAATTGCTTACATGATATATTTAGAAGCTAAATTTAAGGCGCCGCTGGCTTTCATTACCTCGCAAGAAAGTCATGGCTGGTTATCTACTGGCTACCGCGGTCTAGCCTCGATTGACGTATTTAATGTAGTTTTCATCGTACTGCTGATTATAGCGGCCATCTATTGGTGGAAAAAACGTCTTAGTTTTGCTCTTTATAGCCTAATGTTTTTACTAATACCGCTAGTAGGGCAGCAGTTTGGCGGTTTCAACCGCTATGTTTTGATGGCTTTTCCGGTACCTTTAATGCTCTACGCTGTTTCTCGTAAAAGGCCTAACCTCTATATAATCTTTATAGTTATGACGACGATTGCCTGGACTTATACGCTGCTACAATATGCCGGTGGCTATATTGGTAGCTAATGGCGGTAAGCTTTATCCATATTAAAGCCAATCGAGATCAAAACTAAACCGCAAAGTAGTAAAAATATTTGTTGAGTATAATGAGCATTAACCTTGGCTAGTTCTTGAAAGAAGATAATCGAGGCAAGGCTCAACCAACCCAATAAGCCTACCCAAGCTATAAGCGCATTGATGATGCTGAGACCTAGGCTTAATATGGCTGAGCTAAAGACAGCTAGCATTAGGCCTAGGGCCGCAATAGAGGTTTCGAGTGCATCAATACTGATTCGTCTATGAAAGGCCTGGATACAAACTTTGCCTAAGTGATAGCATTTATCTGGAGCCGCTGCTCCAAAACCTGTGAAAAAACCAAATATCATGAGGCCGAGAACCATAGCCAGCCAAAGGTGATCAAGCTTAAGCTTAGGCCGAAAATTATAAGCATAAAGTCCGACGCCAATTAAGATTAGCGCCGTTATAATATCGCCAACTATGAATATCCAAGCAAAAGGCAGATTGGGGTTTTCTAAATCACTTGCCAAGCCGTTACTATAAAGACGTCTATCTACCAAATAGCCAAGTGGCCAAGTGTTATAAATAATCCCAGCTAAAGTCAGTATAGCGGTAAATCTGTAGGAAATATATTTCATTTATTAATTTATTTTACTCTTAATCAAACTAAACCAATAAAAAAAGCGACTCTTTTTAAGCTAGAGCCGCTTAGTTTTTTTAAAACACTATTTAGTTGGCCTAGATGACAATCCCGCTATCTGGAAAACGCCACTAACAATGGCGTAAGTTCCAAGTAGCCAAACAAAAGCTACACCGTGTTGCTGTTTAGCGAACAAGATGATAACGCCGGCTACTAAAGCGACTAAGGCGCTTAGATAGCTTAAGGCCTGGGCCTTGGCAGCCACTGAAGCGCTAAAGTAGACGCTAACTGCCTCGATCACACCCCTCGCAATCAACGTAAAGCCAATTAAGGCGATAAAGGTCGAAAACTTAACATTGACGTGCCTAAGCAAATAAACGGCAACCCCAACTTCAAAGGCGCCTAAAGCTGATGGCAAAAACCATGTATCCGAATTACCTAGGCTACCTAGCCCAGATAATGCATCGACCACTCCAACAATTAGCACAAAAGCGCTAAATAAGTAGAGCAAGGTAGTTAGCGAAAGCCCTGGCCAAAAGACAGCCGCTAGCCCAAATAATAGTGTTGCCACACCCCCTAGAACTAAAGCCCACCAATTGTCCTTAGTTATATTTACTGCACTCATTTTTCACCCTCCTTTAGTGATATTTTCATCATGCACCCTAGTAGCATGTTTGTCAAACAGCTGGTGTGGATAAATCTGAAAATAAACTGAAAGGTTAGCTAAGGTTCTCTTCTAAGCTAGCTAGTGTTATTTGCCAAGCATCATTGGCGGCTGCCTGATTATAGGCAAACTTATTAGTGTCATTAAAGAAAGCGTGGCCACAGCTTGGATAAACTTTGGCCTTAAAATTAACTTTAGCTTCGGTCATTTTTTGTTTTAAGTTATCAAGGTTTGACACCAGACTTTCGTCTTGTTCACCGTAAAAAGCCTGAATTGGGCAATTAATTCGCTTAAGCTCATCAACTGATTGATCGGCATGACCATAAAAAACGATCGCCGCTTTCAGCTTAGGCTGATCGACTGCAAGATTAAAGCTATAAGTACCCCCAAAACAAAAGCCCATGACAGCTACCTTAGATTGGGCCTCGGGCAGATCATATAAATAATCAAAGCAGCTTTCCAAATTAACAATGGTTTGTTTAGCAAATTTAGGATTTTGCATTGGCGTCATGTGCTGTCTAAGCAAAGGCTGTACTTGATTTCGCTTGTCTGGGTCGAATAGATCGACTTTCATACCCCTTAGGCTATCTAGATCAAGCGTGTCGGCTAACAGCTCGGGGGCTAACGCTATATAGCCCTCCATAGCTAAACGATCGGCAACCGACTTAATATGATCATCAAGCCCCCACACTTCGTGAATGACGATAACTGCGCCCTTTATATTATCGTTTGGTTTAGCTAAGTAAGCATCCAAATTATTGCCAGCTAATTTAATCATCTCTGCCATAGCATACCCCCTTATATTATTTAAGCTCTTTCTAGTATATCTCATCCATCCAAACTAAGGCTTGAACAGCGAATAGAACCACCACCTTTCCTTAGCTCGGGTAAATCTAAGCAGACGACTTTTAAGCCCCTGTCTTCCAGTTGTTTCTTGAAGATAGGCGCCCCGGTGTTCATAATAACCGTCTCTCCAGTCGAGACAAGATTCAAACAAAAAGCCTTTAAGGTTTCATCTCTGTTGACTTTAATTTTATCAACTTTTTGGTAGTCTTCTAGGAAGCGACGGCTGGGCGCGGTAAACACATCAGGGCAATAGGCAATTAAGCCTTTTTGGCCTTGGTCTGGCCATTTTAAAACCGCCAAAGCTAAATCAATATCATAAGTCGGACTATCAGGCCAACCAGTTATTTTGTTTTTAACGGGCCAGCCAATATTGTGCCACCGCTGGGGCTTGGTCCTTAAACTAACTACTTCATTAAACTCTAGTAGTTTTTTTAAATAAGAATGAGCCTCTATGCTAGTCCGGTAAGGCGACTGAGTAAAAACAATGTCACCACAGGCTAGAGCGTCTCCCTGACCACTAAACCTAAGCACACTAGCTGGCAGAGTAATTGTCTCTAAACCTAGCTGATTTAAAATGTTTAGGGCATAAGCCTCCTCTGATTTACGCTTATTGGGCAACCGAGACATCAAAGCCTTATTATGCCTTATTAGGGCCCAGTTAGCCGTGTAAACACCGTCTTGCGATGAGTCTGGCGGCGGCACTTGTTTAACTTTAATGCCAGCCGTCATAAAAGCCTGCTTAATTGAATTATGTTCATTGATGGCTGCCGCCACATCAACTTTGATACTAGAGTCCATATGAGCATTGATGGCAAACTGGTCATTAAAATAGTCAGCTCCGGACATTAATACGTATTGGTTTATTTTTGGCATTTCGAAAGTATATTATACATGGCTTGTTAATTATTTAAATTTTATAAGAGGTTATTGCTACTATAAAATCAAGTGTATGAACGAAAAATATCAACTAGCAGCCACTGGCGCTAACGAGACTGCTTTAAATTCAGAGATAGCCAACTTTTTATATTTAAGCTTTTTTTTCTCACAAGGTAATAACCAATTGCAAAAATGTCTGATTGCTTACGCTAGACAATATTATAAAGAGCCGCTTAGGAAGCTTAGAAACTCCGATAAAATCGCTATTAAAACTAAAGCCGCTCAAAGAGCCACTTCCTGGGTAAGGCGTGGCCCACACCCTGATCTTTTATATAAGGAGACTTCGGATGTTCAGACAAGGTTATCTAAGGTCTCAAACTTTACTATTAGAGCCACTATCAATCCT
>DAHWAT010000021.1 GCA_027327085.1 Candidatus Saccharimonadota bacterium | reverse complement strand
AAATCACGTCAGGAAAGCCTTGATAACCAAGAAAAGCCGGTTGCCCACCTAAAAGATCAAGCTCTTTAGCAGCAATCAAAGCTAAATCTTTAGTCGACATATTTGCCTCAACCCGTTTTTTTAAAAGCTCTAAAACGCTAGCTAGCATGCGGCCACTGTCTCGCATGTAGTCTAACTCTTGTTTGGTCTTTATTTTAGTCTGCATAAAACGCCTGCTAACTAGGCCTTTTTATAATCTTCTAGAGCTTTAACCAGTTGTTGATTAACGGTTTCTACAGTCTGTTCGGCATCTATGTTGACTACTTTTACATTATGCCGACTGAGCCAATCTATTAGCGGTTCGGTTGATTGTTCATATTGATCAAAGCGAGCCTCAATAGCTGCTTCAGTGTCGTCAATTCTGGCTCTTTTGAGTAAGCGTTCTTTAACGGCACGCCTTGAAGCAACTAAATGTAGGGCTAAGTCTACCTTAAAACGACCGGCTTTAGCCTGATTCAGTAACCATTCGGCTTGAGCTATCGTTCTGGGAAAACCATCGATTAAAATTTCTGTGCCATTAGAGATTGATTCAAACAGCTTGTCTACAATAGCTATAATCTCTTGGTCTTCCAGTAGTCCGCCAGCTAACATTCTCTGCCTCTGCTTTCCGGTAACGTACATGCGTAGTACATCACCCATTGAAATCAGATGCAGTCCATGCTGATCGGCTAACATTTTACCTTGGGTGCCTTTACCGCTACCCGCGATGCCCATTAGTAATATCACTCTAACTTCTCCTTGGTTAACTTAGCAATTAGACTACCGTCTGCAGCAGGGCCTAATTTTTGTTTAACTTGACCTATTACTTGCCCCATCTGGCTAAGACTGTTAACCTCTAGCTTAGCTATAACTTCATCAATGACCCTACTTATTTCCTTCTCGCTAATAGGCTTTGGTAGATATTCTTCAATCATGGCTTTTTCACTCAGTTCTTGATCGGCTCTTGCTTGGTCGCCAGCCGATAAGTAAATGTCAGCTGTTTCCTGCCTTTTTTTAGCTTCTTTAGCAAAAATGGCGATTACTTCATCATCGGTTAAGCCAACTTCGCGTTTATTACCAGCTACTTTGGCATCTAATAAATTAGACTTAAGCCCTCTTAGGGTTGTCGTTCGGTGAACGTCTTTGGCAAGCATGGCCGACTTGATATCTTGATCAAGTTTATGTTCCAGCATCAGTCTATAAACCTCTAACGCTGTCCTAATTTTATTTTTTTCAGTTTAACAGCTTTTCTTTCTTGACGAATAATTGCCTTGGTTCGTCTTTCTTTCTTGCTGATTTCTTTTTGGAAATATTGGTTCTGTTTAACCTCAGCCAGCACGCCAGATTGCTGTACTTTACGATTGAACCTTCTTAATAAATTCTCTGTAGACTCTTTGGCGTCTTTACGTGTTACTTCTATCATACGGCTATTGTACTTTACAGGGGTGAAACATGCAAGCTGAAAGTTTAGGTTTAATAGTTACTACGGCCTATCCTTAATTGGTAATTCTTTTATGTGGTTGAGTTGTACGTTGTGATTTTAACACAATACTTTGTAGCTCTCTAAAAATTGGAAATTGCTTATTGGTAGAATAAACCTTAGTATTGCCTTGTCGCTCGCTGGTGAGGAAACCGACTTTTTCCAGTCTTTTCAATTCCCGCTGTATATTACCAGCGTCTTCTTTAATCAGCTTAGCTAGCCCTCTCACATGAGTTTTAAAATCAGGATACTTAGCATAGATAACAATTATCTTGCGCCTAACCCTGGAAGTAATAAAAACATCTAGCATAGTTATTTATATCCCCTTATTGTTATCAGAACAACGTTATATATAGTATATCTAGCCTTAGAAAGTTTGGCAAATCTTTTTAAGGGTTATACTGTAACCATAATATGTTTTACTATTTTGTTTGGGTCCGCTCTAAGTACTATCACGGTAAAGAACCTTTAACTTATTCCTCCGAAATCCGTTTAAGCCCAGGTTCTCTAGTTGAAATCGAGCTACAAAAAGCTAAAATTACTGGCTTTATTAGTGGCTTAACGACTAAACCTCGCTTTAGGGTAAAACCGATTATCTCGGTATTGCCTTTACCGACCTTACCCTTAGCTTCTTTGAAACTTTTAGAGTGGATTAAAGATTACTACCCTGCTCCTCTAGGCCTAATCACTCAGCAAGTCTTGCCGCCAAAGCTTAATCTTAAACAAAACAACTCAGCTGACCTTAGCTTCAAGAAACTAGACACCACTAAACTGCCGCCGCTTAACCAGGAACAACAACAGGCCTACGATACGATGTCATCAAAGACCGAAACTTACATACTGCATGGACGTACCGGTAGTGGCAAAACTCGTCTTTATATAGAAATGGCATTAAAGGCTGTTGCCAGTAAGCAATCTGTTGTCATTCTAACTCCAGAAATCAGCTTAACTCCTCAACTACTCAATAGCTTTAGAGAGGTTTTTGGCGACAGGGTTATAGGTATACACTCTAAACAGACCCCTAAAGAACGACGCATCGCCTGGTTAAATTGTCTGCTGGCAAAAGAGCCTTTAGTGATTATCGGCCCACGCTCAGCCTTATTCGTACCATTAAATAATATTGGTCTGATTGTGGTTGATGAAGCTCACGAAAATGCCTATAAACAAAATAGTCTGCCACACTATCAGACAACTAGAGTAGCCTCAACTCTAGCAAAATTGAATCACGCTACCTTAATACTTGGATCAGCTACACCACTAATTGCTGATTATTATATTGCTCTTATGAGACATAAGCCAATCATTAGGCTAGAGCATATTGCCAAAACTAATCGTCATGCGTCCAGCGATACTGTAGTAATTGACAAAAAAGATGTTAGTCAATTCACTAATTCGCCTTTCCTAAGTCAAAGTTTGATTGAATCGATTAGCCTTAATTTAAGCCAAGGTAATCAGGCACTGCTATATCTAAATCGACGCGGGACGGCCCGGGTAATTATGTGCGAGAATTGCGGTTGGCAAGCAGAATGCCCTCATTGTGGTCTACCCTTAACCTACCATAGCGACGTGCATGCAATAAGATGCCATAGTTGCAACTTTAAGACCAATGCGCCCGTTAGTTGCCCCAGCTGTCATAGCCCAAATATTATTTTTAAAACTGCCGGCACAAAAGCCATAGCCACTGAGGTTGAGCGTTTATTCCCAGAAGCAAGGATTAGCCGTTTCGATACTGATAATACCAAAAACGAAAGCTTTGAGCACAATTATGAAGACGCTAGGCTAGGACGAATAGATATTTTAATCGGCACTCAACTACTTGCTAAAGGCTTAGATCTACCCAGTCTGGGATTGGTTGGCGTTATCTTGGCCGATACCAGCCTATACATACCAGACTTTAGCTCTGACGAACGAACTTTTCAGCTTATTAATCAAGTTATAGGTCGAGTCGGCAGAGGCCACATTAAGGGTAAGGCCATTATTCAAACTTATCATCCTGAACTTCCCGTAATTAAATTTGCACTTAATAATGACTACGACGGCTTTTATAAACATGAGCTTAAAAGTCGTCAAACATATTTGTTCCCGCCTTTTTGTTTCCTACTCAAATTAACTGTTCGACGAGCCAGTAGTCATCACGCCGAGATTGCAGCTGAAAAACTAAAGCAACAAATAGGCTTATCGGGCATAAAAGTTTTAGTTGAAGGCCCCGCCCCATCGTTTTATGAACGCTCAAACGGTCAGTATGAATGGCAGTTAATTGTTAAAGCCAAAACTAGAAAAAACCTACTACAAATTGTCGAACTATTACCCGCTAATTGGCAATATGACTTAGACCCGATTAATCTTCTCTAGGCATGGTTTTTATTTAAAGAAGTGACCTGAAGCTAATTTATTGTTATACTTTTCCTTGAAAATGACAAAAGACGACATCATTTGTTTACCTCATCCTAATTTGAGGCTTAGATCGGCTAAAGTTAATCAGCTAACTGATGACATATTTAAAGTCATCGACAATATGAAATTAGCTACCGTCAGTTGGGATATAAGCCGTGACCACGAAGTTGGTGTTGCCCTAGCTGCTGTCCAAATCAATCAGCTATACCGCATTATTATTGTCAGAGATAATTATGAAGATAAAAATAACCATGATTTTACGGCCTTCATTAACCCTAAAATTACTAAACTAGAAGGTAAGCTGCTTGAAGATTACGAAGGTTGCTTAAGTGTCCCAAATATTTACGGCAAGGTTAAAAGGTATGAAAAAGTTAGAGTTAAAGCCCAAGATATTAACGGGAAAGAGTTTAGGATAACTGCCGATGGCTTTTTAGCTAGAATTTTTCAGCATGAAATAGACCATTGTGAAGGTAAGTTATTTATAGATCACATTAAAAACAAGCCTGATGCCTTTTTTGAGTTAGATCAAGATGGCCAGCTTAATCAATTAGACTATGAAAAAGATATCCGAAACAATCATATTCTTTGGTAGTGGCCCGGTTGCGGCTAAATCGCTAGAGGCAATATCTCAAAAATTTGCAATTGAGTTAGTTATCACTAAACCAAAACCGCAACACCACAAACAGCCCTTTCCGGTCATAGAAACGGCTAAAAATTTGCATTTACAAATTTTAACCACTGAAGATAAACAAGACCTAGTCGGTAAGTTAAAAGATTACCCTTTATCTAGTCGCTTAGGTTTAGTGATTGATTACGGCATTATAGTACCTAAAGATATTATTGAGCGTTTTGAGTTAGGTATCATTAATAGCCACTTCTCTTTGCTGCCTAAATATCGAGGTGCTGATCCGATTAGTTATGCCATTTTAAATGGCGACCGCTATAGTGGAGTTAGTTTAATGCAGATTGTCCCTACTCTAGATGAAGGCCCGCTGCTTGCTCAGGCTAAACTACAGCTAAATCAGCAAGAAACTAGTTCTAGCTTAACCAACAGGCTGATTAAATTAAGCAATCAACTAATCGAAGAGACCTTGCCCAAATATTTATCAGGCGACATCAAAACTAGGCCTCAGTCCAAACAAAATATGTCATACTCCCATAAATTAGATAAACAAGACAGTGTGCTTGATTGGTCTAAGCCGGCTGTTTACCTAGAAAGACAAGTAAGAGCCTTTCAAGACTGGCCTCGCAGTCGGACAATGATCGGCAAAATACCGGTAATCGTAACTAAAGCTCATGTAGTCCAAGGCAAAGACATTCCGGGCAAAATATATCTAAAAGACAAACAGCTTGGTTTTTATACCCAAAAAGATCTTTTTATAATTGACGAGCTCATGCCTGAAGGCAAAAAGCTGATGTCTGCATCTGCTTTTCTAAATGGCTATAAAATTGACACAGACAATTAGTTAATCGACCAGGCTATACACTTGGCCCTGGACCAGCCGGCGGCTGCTGTTTGGGAAAGGGAGGTAGATTTTGTGGAGGCATTGGATTTGGTTGCGTATAAGCTTGACCTGGTGACTGATAGTTGGTCGTCTGGGAAGGCTGCATTGGCATGTTTATGTCTCTTGGCACAGGCGGCACAGGCGGTGCTGGAGCAGTGTAGCCTGAATTAGAGTTAGTTTGATCAGCAGCACTATATGCCGCTTGCGGCTGAGGTGGCATTTGATACTGCGGCTGAGCATAATAGCTAGTATCGGCTACGGGTTGAGGCGGAGCGGCTACTTGGGGGGCAGTTGACGAACTCAGTATTTGCGGGGCAGACTGAGCAACTTCAACTTTTAATTTATCGTACTCCTGCTGAACTATTTCCTTGTAGTTAGGGAAGTTAGTCTCCAACCATCTAAAGGCCCCGGCATCATCTTTAGTTTCAAAATAATGTTCAAACTCATCTAGTTGTTGGTCTGTCATTTGATCGGCCAAACGAATACCAACACGCATCTCAAGGGTTTCGTATATATGCCTCAGCAAACTATTCTTTTCGCTATCAGGCAGGCTATCCAGCCCTACTTCTTTAAGTAAATTATTGTCAATTCTTAGCATATATCTCCCTACCCCATTTTATATTCTTAAGGACTATATTACAATTGCCTGGCTACAGTCTCACGACTAAATAAATCGATTCTATCGTTTTCTTGTAACTCAATCTTTTTAGTCGTTTTAATATTCATGCCACACATTTCACCTTCTAATATTTCTTTGGCTTCAGCATTGCCACGTCTCAGGCCAACAATCTCTACCTCGGCAATAACTTCTTTATCTCGTATAATTCTAGCTAAAGCCGGTACAGTTAACTTACCTTTAGTAACTTCCCCACCACAAATTATTTCAGTTTTTGTTGTTTTAAATATACCTTTTACGATAAGTCTGCCTAGTTCAGTCTCGATTATTTCAGGACTAAGTAGCTTAGAAAGTTCTGATTTAACATCATCTATGAGTTCATATATGACTTTATAGAGCCTAACCCTAACCTTATCGCGTGCAGCTTGCTGCTTACTGCTTGTTGGCAAATTGACATTAAAACCATAGATAATGGCATTGCTGGTATGGGCTAAGTAAATATCATTTTCACTAATAGAACCTAGTCCACTACCGACTATCCTAATAGCCACTTCATCCGTATCCAAAGCTTTTAAGCTATCGCTAACCGAAGCTAATGAGCCCTGAACATCAGCTTTAATAATAATGTTTAATTCACTAAGCTGTCTATCTCGATTGATCAATCTAATCAACTCATTGCTGCCCATATCGATACGGCTACCGCTCACCTGACGATTGGCCACTCGTGTGGCTACTATATGTCTGGCTTGCTTCTCGTTATTAACCGTTTCAAACTCTTCACCGAATTCAGGTAGGATCTTAAAGCCGGTTATGATGACCGGAGTAGAAGGTGTAGCCTGCTTAATTGGTTGATGATTGGTAGTTTCTAGGTTGCGTATCTTAGCATAAGCATTACCTGCCACAATGAAATTGCCAGGCTCTAGCGTGCCAGCCTCGACTAAAGCCTGAGCGACCGGTCCACGACCTTGCTCGTAGTGGGCTTCAATGATTAAACCGGTTCCTGGAATGTCGTAATCAGCTTTTAGCTCTTCAATGTCGGCTACTAAAAGAATAAGATCAAGTAACTCTGGTATGCCCTCTTTGGTTTTAGCTGAAACCGGTTGCACAACCGTGTCACCGCCCCACTCTTCCACTAAAAGATCATTTTCGGCTAGTTGCTGCTTAACCCGATTAATATCAGCCCCATCTTTATCTATTTTATTAATAGCCACAATAATTTTAACGCCCGCCTTACGCGCAAACCTGATAGCTTCAAGCGTTTGTGGCTTGATACCGTCATCGGCGGCAACAACAATGATAACTATATCGGTCAGCATTGCGCCATGTTCTCTAATAGCGGCAAAAGCTTCATGACCCGGGGTGTCTAGAAATGTAATTTGCCGTTTATTATGTTCTACCTGATAAGCTGAAATGTGCTGAGTGATGCCACCAGCTTCATCCTTAACCACATTGGCGCCTCTAATCGCATCCAGCAAACTGGTCTTACCATGATCAACATGTCCCATAACCGCCACAACCGGCGGCCGAGACTTGCCTTTAGAACTGGACAGGGGCTTTAGCCTAACAGCTTCTTTTGTGGTAGCAGTTGATTTACTAAGCGTAATTGGCAGGTTCAATTCTTCAACAATAATTTGAGCCGTATCAAAGTCAATCTTTTCATTGACTGTCGCCATGATACCGTTCTTCATCAGTTCACCAATCAAACGAGATACAGGGATTGCAAGATGCTCAGCCAGTGAGCCGACGGTGATCATATCTTCGATTTGAATGGTCGTTTTTTGTGAGGTGACTGTATCTGCCATAACGTCGACTCCTTTCTTGCCTAGACGGTGTCTAGGCCATTTAGTTATTTACTCATCGGTCTTCTTGCTTTTCTTAGGCTTAGCTGTAGCTTTAGGTTTAGTCTCTTTGAGACTCAAAGCGATTTTTCGATTCTCTATATCGATATCTAGTACTTTGAATTGCTTTTTCTCATTAAGTTGAAACAGTTTTTCTGGATCAATATCTTCATCATCGCTCATTTCACTAACGTGAACTAGGGCTTCAACACTTGGGCTAATCTGAACAAAAGCACCAAACGGAGTAATACGGGTTACTTTACCTTCTATAATGTCACCGTTCTTGAAAGACTTTACTTGTTCTAGCCATGGGTCTTCAGTCATTTGTTTAAGACTTAAAGATAGTCTTTCTTTATCGATAGCTATAATTTTTGTCTTAACTTTTTCGCCCACTTTAACGTAATTACGCGGGTTATCGACTCTTTCCCAAGATATTTCAGAAATGTGTATTAGTCCTTCGATACCTTCAACATTGACAAAAGCACCGAAGTCAATCACCCCAGTTATAACGCCTTCAACAACATCACCAACCTTTAGTTCACTGAAGCGAGCTTGCGTATCATCTTTAACGGCTTCTTTTTCTGAGAAGATTAGCTTATTATCTTTACGACTAACATCTAAAACTCTAACCTTTAAGGGTTTATTGGTTAGTGAATTTAGCTTCTGTAAGATTTCATCTTTATCGGCTCCCGACACCCTTGGGTAATGACCAGCCGCTAGCTGAGAGACCGGTAAGAAGCCACGTATGCCTTCAAGCTCTACCAGAAGACCACCTCGGTTAGCATCGTAAGGAACAATTTCAATAATTTCTTTATCTTCAAAGGCCTTGATTAACTCGTCCCATCCACGATCTTTAACTGCTCGTTTCATGCTGAGCAGCGCATAACCTTCTTCCATCTCCGGATCAATAACACTAACGGTTATGTCTTGACCAATTTCAAGATTTTGACCATAGCCAATTTCGCGTCTTAAGACCTCGCCTACCCCTTGAGCTCCTAGATCAACCCAGACCTCATTTTTTTTAATTGCTGTTATTTTACCGGTAACAACATCGCCGGGCTTCAGAGTATCGACAGGTGCGTCCTGTAATAACTCGTCCATTGTAATTTGTGATGACATGAAAAAACACGCCTCCTTGAGTAAAGTATTTCTTATAGCCGTTTAATTAGTTAAAGCCGATCTTTTAAAAACGGCTTAGTCCTCTTTAAAAACTAATTATTTACTAACTAATAAGATTGCTATCATTTTAACACCTAAGTGCCTCTGGAGTCAAAGCCAGTGCACTTACTCACTACATCGTAGACACTTGCCGACGCAGAATAGTTAAACCTAATGTATCACAAAACTCTGCTGGT
>DAHWAT010000020.1 GCA_027327085.1 Candidatus Saccharimonadota bacterium | reverse complement strand
ATCGACTTCTTGGTTTAACTGATGTAAGCGACTTATGATCCATTCATCTAGAGGATTGACTAGTTCTTGGCTACTTAACTCTAGTGGTAACTGGCCTTTATTTAGTCCAGAATCCCAACTATCAACATCGGCATAAAGCGTAAAAAAGTCATACATATTCCAAATCATTGATAGTTTACGACTAATGTCGGCAACGTCTTTGTCTTGCACAGCAAAATCCTCGGCGTTTAAAACTGGTGAGCCTAGCATTAAAAATCTATATGCATCGGCGCTATATTTATCCATTAGTTCCTGTGGGTCAGTGTAATTGCCAAAGCTTTTGCTCATCTTTCGACCATCGTTACCAGCGAGTGTTCCGGTAACTATGACGTTTTTAAAAGCGTTCTTTTGAAATAAGCCAACACTAACTGCGTGTAAATAATAAAACCAAGCTCGAACTTGCCCGACATACTCTACAATAAAGTCGCCCGGAAAATTATCCTCAAACTTTTTAACGTTTTCGAAAGGATAATGAAATTGAGCAAATGGCATCGAACCACTCTCCAGCCAACCATCAAGAACTTTATCGACGCGGCTATACTTAACACCATCAATTTCAAAGACGACCTGATCGATCCATGGACGATGATAGTCATCCAGTTCTACTCCGGATAACTGCTTAAGTTCGTCGTAGCTCCCGATAACCTTAATATGTTCTTTCCCATCTTGATCAAGGCCTTTCCATACCGGCATCGCGGTTGCCCAAAAGCGATCTCTACTAATATTCCAATCGGGAGCACTCTCGACAGTCTTAGTAAACCGGCCATGTTTAATATGTTCGGGAAACCAGTTGATATTACCGTTTTGTTCGAGCATTAATTTTTTTTGACCAGCTATATCCATGAACCAACTTGGGTGAGCTCGATACATCAAACGAGTACCGCAGCGATGGCAGTGAGGATAGGCATGTTTAATATAGTCTATCTTCCAAACAACTCCATCGCTGAATAAGTTTTTGGCGATTAGTTTATTGGTGTCCCATACCTGCAGACCTTGCCAGCGACCTGAAGTATAAAAACCATTGTCATCAATGATCGACAGAACCGGTATATTAAATTGCTTAGCCAGCAAATAATCCTCTTCACCATAAGCGGGCGCCAGATGAACAATGCCGCTGCCTTCTTCCATGGTGACATAATCAGCAGCCCATACTTTAAAAGCGTTCCCATCTAAATCATCAAATAAAGGCTCATAACTTTTGCCTACCAAATCACTACCCTGAAACGTTTTAATGATTGTGAAGTTTAACGGTTGATGTTTTTCATCTGTTAGTACTTGGTCGATTAATGCAGTGGCTAAAATCAATCTCTCGCCTTCTACCTCAACCTCGCTATAGCTAGACTGACCATTAACCGCTAAGGCTGTATTCGCCGGCAAAGTCCACGGTGTTGTTGTCCAGGCTAATAATTTAGCCGGGTTATTTTTAAGCTGAAACTTAACGTAAACCGAGGGGTCAGTCACCTCCTGATAGGAGTTATCCATAGCTACCTCTGCCTTACTAATCGGTGTAGCATCGCGGGTGCAATACAGCAAAACTTTTTCACCTTCATAAATCTTGCCCTGATCGTAAAGAGTTTTAAACACCCACCAAACTGATTCCATGTAATCTTTATCCATGGTTTTATAGGCGCCCCTAAAATCAACCCACCTACCTACACGGTCTATGATTTCTTCCCAGGCATTGCCTGTTTGCACCATATTATCTCGACAAGTATTGATATATTGTTCGAGGCTAATTTTTGTGCCAATATCCCGTTTGTCTTGAATGCCCAGTTTCTTTTCAGTAAAAACTTCAGCCGGTAAGCCATGACAGTCCCAGCCCCAAACCCTCTCAACTCTTTTGCCTTTCATTGTCTGATAACGAGGTACGGCATCTTTGACAATACTAGAAAGGAGGGTGCCATGATGAGGAGCACCGGTTATAAATGGTGGACCATCATAAAAAACATAAGAATTAGACGCCGCGCGTAACTTAACCGATTTCTCAAAAATTTTATTATCTTTCCAGTATTTTATTAAATCAACCTCGTAATCTAAGGCCGGACGTCTAGTGTTTTGCTTAAATTTCATAAATTTTACTCCTTAAAAAATATAACACCTCTATCTAAAGGCTTGCCGGAATCCTTAACTGTAAGGATGGTACCATCCGGTTTCCTTTGAGAGGTGTTATCTCAAAAGCACTTAATTGAAGCTGTTACGGGCTTTAATCCCGGCGAGTTCTAATAGGACGAAAGTCTGTTCTTCTCGCTCCTGGCGGTTGATAGCCGCTCATAACGGATTTCTTACATTTAAATTGTAGCACGAAAATCAATTTCTTGAATAGCCGGCAACCTCATCAATGAGCGGTAACTGTATTCCCTGCCAAATATTCTGAGCGCTGCCGTCAGAAGATAAGACTAAGATAGCCGGATAATCAGTCACATCATACAGGCTAAGAGTGGCGATGCCCTCACGACTATCTACGTCAATTATTTCTAAACTATCTTGGGGGTTAACCCGCTGATAATTTTTAATAAAATCTTCGGTCATTCTAGAGTGTTCAGAATTTGGTCGATAAAGTACCAATAAACGCATATGCTTTATTTATATCACAAAGTAACCAGGCTATCTAGGAGAACTAGCTACAGCCAGTTGTGCTACCACAACTTGAACAAACAAAACAGCTACCAGAACGTTGTGTCTGATTACCGCAGTTGTAACAAAGCGGAGCGGTACTGGTTGTACTAGCCGGCATAGACAAGGCGCTAGCTATAGAGTTAGTAGCTTCAGCGGCTAAAGTCTCTGCTTTTAATTGTGGTTCTGGCTTGTCAACTTCAGAATCACTAATCAGGCTGGTTTGAGCACTAATTTCAGGCATATCCTCTATAGAAGCCAGTCCTAGTTCCAATCGATCATCAAAATTAAGATAGGTTAGAGCTAAACGCCTAAAGATGTAGTCTACCAGACTAGCAGCTGTTCTAATTTCAGGATCATCAGTTATACCCGATGGGGCAAAACTCATATGGCTCATACCCTTAACATAGGTCTTGAGCGGCACGCCATATTGCAGCCCAAAACTAACACTTCGAGCAAACGAGTCCATTAGCCCAGCTAGGGTCGATCCCATTTTGGCAATGTTCACAAACAATTCACCAGGAGTTCCGTCTTCATATTCACCTACCGTAAAGTAACCATGGCAATCGGCAACCGTAAAGGAAAAAGTTTTAGCTGATCGCACCTTAGGTAGAGATCGTTTAACTGCTCCTTTAACAATGATCCGATCATCTAGCTTTTCATTAGAAGCTTTAGTTTGTTCAGCGCCTTCTTTTTTAGCCATACTCAACGGTTGGGCAACCTTACAGTTATCCCTATAAATGGCGACTGCTTTGAGACCCATTTTCCATGCATCTATATGTAACTGTTCAACATCTTCAACAGTAACATCTTCGGGCATATTAACCGTTTTGGAAATAGCACCAGACAAAAACGGCTGTACGGCGGCCATCATTTTAACGTGCCCAAGATAGTGAATAGCATTATCGCCCATTGAGCAAGCAAAGACTGGTTCATGTTCTTTTTTAAGATGAGGGGCGCCAAGAATAGTCTTCTCTTCGTCAATATAGGCAACTATATCGTTGATTTGAGACTCGTCGTAGCCTAAAGATTTCAAAGCCCTAGGGACTGTTTGGTTAACTATACTCATAGAACCACCACCAACTAACTTCTTAACCTTAACTAGACCTAGGTCAGGCTCGATACCGGTGGTGTCACAATCCATCATTAGCCCTATGGTGCCAGTAGGAGCCAGTAGACTGGCTTGTGAATTACGTATACCGTACTTTTCGCCTAGCTCAACCGCTTCATCCCAAGCATTAGCAGCTGCGTTCAGCATATCTTCCGGTACCAAACTAGCATCAATCTTGGATACCTCAGCTCGATGCATTTTTAGGACATTTAGCATGTTGTCACGGTCTTTGGCATAGCCGGCAAACGGACCGACTTTATGAGCAATCCGAGCGCTTGTGGCGTAAGCATGGCCAGTCATTAAGGCTGTTAAGGTAGCGGCAATGGCTCGGCCCTCATCTGAGTCGTAGGGCAATCCTAGTGCCATCAATAAAGCGCCTAAATTAGCGTAACCAATGCCTAGCTCTCTATAGGCACGAGCATTTTTGGTGATCTTTTCGGTTGGATAAGAGCTGTAGCCTACTAGTATTTCTTGAGCTGTAAACATGATTTCAGTTGTATGCATGTAGGCCTTAATATCGAAAACGTTATCTTTGTCGAGAAATTTAAGTAGGTTGATACTGGCTAGGTTACAAGCCGAGTTATCGAGATGCATATATTCACTACATGGGTTTGAGCCATTAATTGGTCCGGCATTAGGAGTGGTATGCCACTTATTAATAACCGTATCAAATTGCATACCTGGATCGGCGCATTCCCAAGACGCTTCAGCAAACTGCCTAAATAAATCACGAGCCTTGACTGTCTTGATTGTCTTACCGCTAGTTACGGCCTTGAGTTTCCAGTCTTTATCCTGCTCAACCGCCTTCATAAAATCGTCAGTCACTCTGACAGATATATTGGCGTTTTGGTATTGAACACTGAAGGCATCTTTGCCGTCTAAGCTCATATCCCAGCCTAAAGCTTGAAGATCACGAGCCTTTCTCTCCTCAATAGCCTTGCTCCATATGAATTCTTCAACATCAGGATGATCAACGTTAAGAATTACCATTTTAGCAGCTCGTCTAGTTTTACCACCGCTCTTAATCGCCCCAGCGCTAGCATCTGCACCTCGCATAAAGCTTAGTGGGCCACTAGCAGTACCGGCGCTTTTGCCTAGAGGCTCTAAGCTGGATCGAATGGCGCTAAGATTAATGCCGCTACCACTACCGCCTTTGAAGATCATGCCTTCTTCAACATACCAATTCAGAATCGCCGGCATCGTATCCTCAATACCTAAAATAAAACAAGCACTGGCTTGTTGGGTACGTTCTTTGGCGCCAATATTAAACCAAACTGGGCTGTTAAATGATGCTCGTTGGGTCGCCAATATATACTTTAGTTCTTCGCGAAAATCTTCAGCTTCTACCTCACCGCTAAAGTAGCCTTCGTTTAAGCCTTCTACGGTAATTGTGTCGGCCACCCGATCAATCAACTGTTTTAGGGAATACTCTCTATCTTTAGTTCCCGGTGTACCAGTAAAATATTTTTGGGCAACAATGTTAATAGCATTTAGCGACCAATGTTCAGGAAACTCGACATCCTTTTGCTCAAACACCGGCTTATCTGTAGCCGGATTTTTAATAATTGAATCTCGTTTTACCCATTTAAGCAAATCATATGCTTTAGATTTATCTGATGTAAATAGTCTACCTACTCTTAGGCTAGTTGCTTGTCCCATTGCTTTACCCTCTTCTTATTGTCACTATTTCTTAAAAAATAGTAGTTTTTAATTTTTTACTCAGTTGTAACTATGTGCTTACCTTGTCGAACTAAAGATAACTCTTGTTCGAAACTGGCAATATCTTTAAAGCGCCTATAGACGCTCGCAAAACGCACATAAGCCACTTCATTTAGGTGGGCTAGTTGTTCCATGACTAGCTCGCCTATTCGCTTAGAATGAACTTCCGCCTCTCCGCACGCATAAAGCTCTTGCTCTACAGTGTCGACAACTCTCTCTAGCTCTAGACTTGTCACCGATGTTTTTTCGCAAGCTCTATACAGTCCAGCCAAAAGCTTTGATCGATTAAAAAGCTCACGTGTGCCATTATTCTTAATCACTACGAGCTGTGGTCTTTCTAGACGTTCATATGTCGTAAAACGATGACCACATACATTACACATACGGCGACGGCGGATAGCTTGTCCTTCGCTCACGTCACGCGATTCAATAACTTTGATGTCTTCGCTATGACATTGAGTGCATTTCATTTTGCCTCCGTTCCTTAAATATTTGGTATTAAATGTGCTCAGCGTTTTTATTATGGCTATATGTTTATTTTTCCACATATAGTGCTGTGTACTCCTAATATAGCCCTATGGGTAGCGTTTTGCAAGTAATTTTTCGCTGTATTATTTAATACGTACTACCTCTAAAAATTAGCGCTTTTTTTGCAAAAATGAATTAATTATTACTTGATTCGTCTTTGTGTTTGCGACGTAATTTTCGAAGAAACGAAGGTTCCTCAACTTGCTCTTCTAAATCACTGGTTACCACTTTTGAGCTGGTTTCATCTTCATCGCTATCATCTTCTGCTTTTTCCTGATTATCTTGGATAGACCATATATCGGTCGTCTCGGTTGTGTCCTGAGTAAAATCGGAGTGGCTATCTTCTGCTTCATCGTTAAGCTCCATGTCAATTTCCGATAAAGTTTTTTCATCTTTTGGTTGGTCAAGATCTAAAGTCGGTCTTTCGCTAATGGCGGTTCGGCTTCTAGGTGTCTTCGATGAGTAATATGAGGCGTCAAAACCAGTAGCCACTACAGTTATAATAACTTCTCCTTCTAGCTCAGGATTAATCGTAGCGCCAAAAATAATATTGGCTTCCGGATCGGCTGCAGTAGTAATCGCCTCAGCTGCTGCATTAATTTCGTGCATAGTTAAATCATTACCGCCGATTACGTTAAATAGAATACCACGAGCGCCGTCAATAGATACTTCTAGAAGCGGAGACTCGATTGCCTGCTTAGCCGCTTCAATAGCTCGATCGTCTCCACTGGCTCTACCAATACCCATAAGTGCGCTACCGGCATCAGTCATGACGGCCTTAACATCTGCGAAATCCAAGTTAATTAGTCCGTGTACGGTTATTAAGTCAGAAATGCCCTGAACACCTTGACGCAATACGTCATCTGCCACTTTAAAAGCTTCCATAAGTGGCGTATCTCGATCAATTGTTTGCAGCAAACGATCGTTAGGAATAACGATTAAAGTATCGACAGCTTGACGTAGTTTATCGATAGCTATTTCAGCATTTTTGCGACGTTTTTCACCCTCAAAAGCAAACGGTTTAGTTGCAAAACCAATCACTAGAGCGTTAAGCTCTTTGGCAATTTCAGCCACCACATGACCAGCGCCACTACCCGTTCCACCACCAGCACCAAGGGTAACAAATACCATATCTGCCCCTTCAATGGCCTTCCTGATATCGTCAACCGATTCTTTGGCAGCGGTCTCGCCTATGACTGGGTCGGCGCCAGCACCTAGACCCCGAGTAGCATCTTTGCCAATATGGATTTTTTGATTAGCTTTAGAATGGTGTAAGGCCTGAGCGTCAGTATTAATGGCAATAAAATCCACACCTTCAATACCGGCTTCAACCATACGATTAATGGCTGCCCCTCCGGCTCCACCAATACCTATAACTTTGATTTGTGCGAATGTTTCAATTGCTGGCTCAACTACTTGCGGCATCTCTAGTCCCCTTTATTAAACCTAACCATCTACCTTTATAATAGCAAATTATAACTTAAAACTATGTAGAAGTTCAATAAATTTGATCAAAATATTTTTTACTTATTAAATACTAAACATTTAATCGTTAAATTTTATTCAGACCAAAAATATTTTTATTCATAATTTAGGCCTTCATTTTATTGAGCAAATTTTTAATTAAAGAACTAGTTTTAGTAGTTTGACCACGGTTTTTAGTGCCTAGATTTTCTGGTAAGTCTGGCAAAAGTAACATATCCAGCAGCATTAGTCCGACGACAGTTATAAAGCCAGGGTCTTCAACCGTATCAACTAAACCGCCAATGTTATGTAGACTGCCTTTTCTGGCCGGTAGCTGCAGTCTTTCCTTGGCAAACTCATCAAGTCCCGGTAGCTTAGATGTCCCTCCGGTTAAAACTATGCCTCCTGGTAATTTTTTGGCTCTTTTTATTTTTTGCAGTTCTTTCTCAATGTAATCAAACAGCTCTTCAACTCGAGCTTCTACAATCATCGCTACCTGATCAAAATCAAAATCGTAGGTATTATGATTGAGCTTTACGCTAGCTACTGTTTTAGAATTACCCTGTCTCAGATCGGCATGCTGTAGTTTGACAAGCTCAGCCACATCTAAATCAGTCTTAAGGCCAATAGCTAAGTCATTAGTAATGTGTTGTCCACCGATTGGGATAACAGCCACGTGCTGAACCTCACCGTCTTCAAACACTATCAGGTTAGTTGTGCCAGCACCGATATCAAGTAAAGCCGTGCCAGCTTCTTTCTGTTGACGTGTAAAGACCGCTTCAGCTGCGGCTAGGCCTGACACAGTATGGTGAGTAGCCGTCATCTCAGCCTTTTCTAAGGCCATGTCTAAATTACGTAGATTTGGCGTTGCAGCCGTTACAATATGAGCATCAACCTCTAATCTAACCCCGTGCATCCCAACCGGATCTTTGATGTTTTTTTGGCCATCTAAGCTGTAGTTCTTAGCAAAAAACTGAATAATTTCTCGGTTGCTGGGTAGTTTAACGATTGTAGCCGCCTCCTCAACTCTAGATCTATCTTCAGCCGTTATTTCTCGATTAGCTGAACTAATGGCAATGACGCCTTCAGAGTTTAAGCCACTCACGTGTGAACCGTTAACGTTAACCGTGGCACGCTTGATAGTCATGCCCGAGATTCTCTCGGCTTCGGTAATCGCTTCAACTATCGCATTAGCAACATCGTCAACGTGCACGACGGCACCTCGTCTCATGCCATCATTTTTAGCTTGGCCGTGACCAATAATTGACGGCATACCGCCATTTGGATCAACTGTACCAATTACACAGCGAACCGTAGAGGTACCTATGTCTAAACCGACAAATTGATCTGGCTTCATTTGCTTCACAGTATAGCGCTATTGCTTCTTTGACACAACCTTATATATTCATTATAAGTAAACTTTTAATTTGAAAAAGTTTAAGCTGCTAAATAACAGTTATGATTTCAGCGCCATCTTCAGTAATTAAAACAGTATGTTCAAAATGAGCCGACCAAGAACCATCGGCAGTTAATATGGTCCACCCATCTGAGGCAACAGTTACACGATCAGTCCCCAATGTTACCATCGGTTCAATCGCAATGGTCATACCCTTTTCCAGCCATGGACCGGTGTTGGCTCGCCCATAATTTGGGATGTTGGGGTCCTCATGAATATAATGGCCTACTCCGTGGCCCACCAGATCACGTACAATGCCATAGTGTTTCTTATTTAGAAAAGTCTCTATGCTTGAGCCAATATCGCCAGTTCTAACCTTATCATGAACACTAGCTATACCAACATCTAAGGCTGCCTTTGTGTCATTGACTAGATTAATATGACCTCTTTGTTTTGGTCGACCGACTATGATACTTATAGCGCTATCGGTA
>DAHWAT010000001.1 GCA_027327085.1 Candidatus Saccharimonadota bacterium | reverse complement strand
CTTACTGGCTCACATATGACAAAATACAGATTTTAAAGAACCCAAACTATAAACCAATTTGTAATATTAGCCCAATATTAAGTTGTGGTGATGTTATGAATACTAAACAATCTAACTTGCTAGGTGTGCCTAACCCCGTGTTTGGCTTAGTCGGTTTTTCAATGCTACTAGCATTTGGCTTAGCCCTTAAGGGTGGAGCGACCTTTAAGCGCTGGCTCTGGTTGGTTATTAACACTGGAGCAGCAGCTGGTTTTCTATTTTTTGTTTATTTATTCTCTCAGGCCGTTTTTGTCATACATGATATATGCCCATTTTGCTTTGTGATTTGGCTAATTACGCCACCAATTTTTTGGTATACAACTTTGCGTAATATCCAGGAAGGCACTATTAAATTAAAATCCAAAACTTCAGAATGGCTATTAAAACACCACGGCGAAATACTGGTAGTCTGGTATTTAATTGTTTTCGCAATCTTGCTGTTAAAATTTTGGTACTATTGGAAAACCTTAATTTAAATAACAAACAGTCATTTTTAAGATATAATACACTGGTAGTATGTCAGGTCATTCAAAATGGTCAACCATCAAACGTCAAAAAGGCGCTAAAGACGCTGCTAGAGGTGCTGTATTCACCAAGCTAGGCAATGCCATTGCGGTTGCTGCTCGTAACGGCTCAGACCCCAGTACGAATTTTGCTTTGCGATTAGCCATAGATAAAGCTAAGGCAGCAAATATGCCGTCTGCCAATATCCAAAGGTCAATCGATAGAGTCAAAGACAAAGACGCCGCCCAATTAACAGAAGTGATGTATGAGGGCTATGGTCCGGGCGGTGTCGCGATCCTTGTTGAGTGCGCCACCGATAATATTAATAGGACTTATCCAGAGGTTAGAGCGGCTTTTACCAAGCATGGTGGCAATATTGCTGAAAAAGGGGCCGTTGTATTTCAGTTTGATCAAAAGGGGCTGATTAGATTAAAAGAAACAGGTGATGAAATATTACTTCAGGCTTTAGACTTGGGCGCTGAAGACGTCGTAGAAGAGAATAATGAGTCAATTGTCTATACTGAGCCAAAAGACTTAGCTAAAGTTAGAGATGGGCTTAATAATGCCGGCCTCACAATTAATGAAGCTGAGCTTACCTACGTACCTAATAGCACAATAGAGATTAATGATCAGGCTACTGTCAGTAAGATTATTCGTTTAATGAATGCGCTTGAAGAAATTGATGAAGTTTCAAATACCCATGTTAATTTTGACATTCCCGAAGAACTGCTTAACCAAGCATAATTAAAAAAGAGGTTTTAATGAGGATAATTGGTATTGATCCGGGCACTGGTATACTTGGCTTCGGCGTAATTGAATTCTTAAAGAGTGAGTCTCGTCTTGTTGACGCAGGGGTTATTAGAACGCCAGTAAAAGAAGACGACGCAAATCGACTACAAATAATATATGATGAGTTAACCGACATTATTTTTGCTACAAAACCACAGATTATGGCCGTTGAAAAACTATTTTTCTCTCAGAACGTAACAACAGCCATGACTGTTTCTCAAGCCAGAGGCGTAGTTCTTTTAACTGGTAAACAGGCTTGTCTTGACATCTATGAATACACGCCTTTACAGATCAAGCAAGCTTTAACCGGTTATGGTAGAGCCGATAAACAGCAAATCCAAGAAATGGTAAAAGTTATACTGAAGCTTAATCGTATACCTAAGCCCGATGACTGTGCTGATGCTTTGGCAGCCGCTATTACCCACACCATGACTATGAGATAATTAAATAATGATATCCACTTTAAACGGCACCATAGAAGACATGTTAAGCGACCAAGTTATTATTGATGTTAATGGGGTAGGTTATGGCGTTTATGTTGCTAATGAGGATTACGGAGCGCTTAAAAAAGGCGACCAAAAAAAGCTGTACATTTACGAACAAATTAGAGAGCAAAGCTACGACCTATATGGGTTTTTAAATCCAAAAACAAGACAATTTTTTGAGCTACTACTTTCAGTTAACGGAGTAGGACCTAAAATGGCACTTAACGTGTTAAGTATTGCCAATACAGAAGCTGTTAGATCGGCAATTGCCAGTGGCGATGTAAGCTTTATTCAGCAAGCTAACGGTGTCGGAAAGCGTGTTGCCGAAAGAGTGGTTGTCGAGCTGAAAGATAAAGTCGGCCTAAGCTCAACCGACTTATCGGCTACAGGGATACTTACGGCTGATAATTCAGCCGATGAGGCTACTCAGGCTTTAATCGCGCTAGGCTATTCTCCTGCTGATGCAACTCGAGCTCTAAGCAACGTTGCCACCGACTTACCTATAGACGAAAAAGTTAAACAAGCATTAAAGCAGTCTTAGTTAAGCTAGCGGCCAGTTTGTTTCTAAGGGTATAATGATATTATGATTGATCGAATAGTTGACGAGAACGAGACAGATAACGATAAGCCCGATATCGAAATCGAGATTAGTCTTAGGCCTAAAGACTTCGATAGCTATATTGGCCAAGAACGTTTAAAAGATAATCTTAAACTGGCGATTCAAGCTGCTAAAAAAAGAGATGAACCTTTAGACCATATCTTGCTCCATGGTCCTCCCGGTCTTGGTAAAACCACCATGGCAACCGTTATAGCTAATGAAATGGGTAGTCAGATTAGGGTTACTTCCGGCCCGGCAATTGAAAGAGCTGGAGATTTAGCAAGTTTATTAACCAACCTCTCTAACGGTGACATCCTTTTTATTGACGAAATACATAGACTTAATCGTTCTGTTGAAGAGATACTATATTCTGCCATGGAAGATTTTAAATTAGATATTATGCTTGGCAAAGGACCATCAGCTAAATCGCTAAGGCTAGATTTACCTCGTTTTACCATCATTGGCGCCACTACTCGTACAGGTGATTTGGCGGCACCATTAAGAGACCGTTTCGGCATGATTAATCGCCTAGAGTTCTATCAGTTAGACGAAATCGAAAAAATAATTCACCGAGCTGCTAAAATTTTAAACGTCAAAATAGATGATAAAGCGGCAGCCGAATTAGCTAAACGTTCAAGGCTAACTCCAAGAATAGCTAACCGGTTACTCAAACGAGTTAGAGACTATGCTGACGTCAACGGAGATGGCATGATAGATTTAGACTTAAGCCATAAAGCACTGGGACTTCTGGATATTGATGAGTTAGGCCTGGACATGTCAGATAGACGCCTACTGCGAGCTATAATAGACAACTACGGCGGCGGCCCGGTTGGCCTAGAAACGCTAGCCGCCTTAACCTCTGAGGAGAGAGGCACGATAGAAGACTTTTATGAACCTTATTTGATGCAGATAGGTTTAATTGAGAGGACTCCAAGAGGACGCAAGGTTACTGCCAAGGCTTACAGACATTTAAATATTACTAAAACTAAAACTGATAAACAGTCTTCATTACTTTAGTCTAGGTTTTGTAATTCGTAGTAACGTTGTCCGTTATAGACACCTTCAAATTTGGCAAATAATTTATATTGTGCACAAGTTTGATCAGCCTTAGAGCCTAATGTACCGTTGCATGGTGCACCGTCAGACTGGGTAGCGTAATATTCGTACTGTTTTTTGACCGGTCCGTCTTTGCCGCCTAAACAAGCAGTAGTGGCGGGGTTACACTGACTTAAGGGGTCTACTAAGTCACTAGCGTCCAGACTTGGCATATTTTTTGTCCTCCAACTCGGGCTATTTAAATCAGTTAAGTTAGGGAAGTAGCCATTATTGCTGTAAAAACTTTCAATTGTTTGCTGAAGTGTCTTTAGATTATTTTGCCTAGTAGTGTTACGGTATCTGACTTGTATGCTGGCATAAGTCTTTAATACTAAAGCTGCCAGTATGACAATTACTGCCGAAATTATGACTAGCTCAATGATTGTAAAACCGTTTTGCTTCTTCATCTTCATATTAGTCAAACTTTACCTTATTATTTGAAGCTATTTAGACCTCTAGTATAACGCTTAACCAAAATATATTGAATTATCTAAAGCGTCATTAAAATCTATCAAACCTCTTAGGGCTTTTACTAAGCCATCGACCTCGATTGGTATAAAACCGTCTTTTAGGGCAATAGTTTTTAGGTCTGCTAGACTAACCCTAGCGGCTAACTTGGCTTTAAAATCACTGTTGATGTCTAAAACTTCTTGCAAGCCGACTAAACCCTTAAACCCGCTAAAATTACATTGTTCACAACCATCCTGACTGGCTACCCAGACACTTTTAATCGAGGTTTCAGTGGTAGACAAGCTATTTTTAGCCATAGATCCTAGAGCTTCGTTTGCTGCCTTTTTTTCAAGATCATGAAGGCCTTTTACGCCACCAATTGATTTTAAGTGGCTAGCTTTTATAATCTCCCCCAGCATTTTATTAGTTGGGTGATAGGCTACTCTACAGTTTGTGCATAATTTTCTTACAGTTCTAAGGCCAATTAATAAAGATAGACCATGGGCTAATCTAAAAGCCTCAATGTCCGATGATTCTAAAGATTGCAGTGCGCTAAGACTGCTATAGTTATTAACACCAGCAATGATTAAGCATCTTGCACTGGCTTTTATGACCCGATCAACCATAGCCGTGCCGATTAAATTATCGATAACTAGAATATCCGGATCTTGTTTTAGACAAGCTTGCAATGCCTGGTAATAGTCTATATTTGGGCCAAACTCAAATTGAGACACGTGCTTAAGCCGGTAGAGATGCGTTTGTTCAATAGTTAACACGTTAAGATTATTTCTAGGAATTGACTCAAGTAAACTATAAGTTAGACTCTTCTTGCCAGAGCCTCTAGGCCCACTCACGATTATCAGCCCTTGTCTCAAAAGAGATGAGTTTTCTACTAATGTTAAATTGTGCCCCCATAAACCTGTTTCGTCTAGTTTTAGCGGACTAGCATTCTCGTTAATAATTTTTAGGGTGATGTTTTCGCCGTCTACTGTCGGTAAACTCAAAACCTCAATCCTATAAACACTATTCCTGAATTCGATCCTAAAGCTACCAGTGGCTTGATAATCCATAGCGGCCATTTTCTTGATACGGCCAATCAATAGATCATAAGCACCAATCGGTAATTTATATGACTGGCTTAGTTTATTATCGATTTTAAATCTTATCTGTATAAGTTTGTCGGTTGGCTCGATATGAATGCTGCTAGCTTGCTTTAAAATAGCATTCTCTAAAATTTGGTGGATAGACAGGACGACACGAGACTCATCGTAGTCCGCCTTTTTTAAATTATTTTTCAAGTCAGATGTGGGACGATAGTGGTTCAGGATTGATTGAAGTTCTTTTGAGCTTACAATGTGAAGCCGATAGTCTGGTCCAATAAACTTGGTTATTAAAGCTTTAGATCTGGGCGTTAATTGTGAATCGGAAGCTAATAACTTTAGCTTATCCTGCACGCTAAAAACTATAACGTGGTGTCTAGTGGAAATGTCTAGCGGTAAATGATTTAAATACTCGAGTTCAATTGGTTGTCCCTGAAGATTTAAGTAGGGTAAGTTTAGTTCTTTAGCAACCGCTTGAGCTAAATCCTCTTCTGCCATCAAGTCATAACTAAGTATTAATTCAGCCAAAGGAACGTGACTAGCTTTAACTTCAGCCTTTAACTCTAGTAGTTTTTCGTTATTTACAACACCAGAGTTTTTCAGTATCTTTTCGGCTAAACTATCAGATATGTGCATAGTTAGCCTCGATTTTATTCATTACTCCACCCATTCTTTGATTCAATTGTATATAACTAAGATGATCAGTTCAATGTCAAACGTTAATTTTTCCTTAAAAATGACTATTCTAGCGTAGCTTCAACTAGTCAAAAATGCTAAAATGTATTTAAACCATTTTTTGTTTAAAAACCATTTTGTAACAGAGGGAGAATGATATGGCTAAGGCTACTAGGACAGATAAGCAAGCAGAAATTAATGAAGGGAAGTCTAAGGCCTTAGGCTTAGCTTTAGAATCAATTGAAAAACAGTTTGGCAAAGGTTCAATCATGAAATTAGGCGAAACTCACCATACGGTTGTCGAAACTACTCCTAGCGGCGCCTTAAGTTTAGACCTAGCCCTAGGTGGCGGTTTGCCCAAGGGTAGAGTAATTGAAATATATGGTCCAGAATCTTCAGGTAAAACAACGCTTAGCCTACATGCTATTGCCGAAGTCCAAAAGATTGGCGGCACAGCTGCCTTTATTGATGCTGAACATGCACTAGACCCTGCTTATGCTAAAAGGATCGGTGTTGATGTAGATAATCTTTTACTAAGCCAACCGGATAACGGCGAGCAAGCGCTGGAAATAGTTGAAACCTTAGTTAGGTCAAACGCGGTTGATTTAATAGTAGTTGATTCAGTTGCAGCCTTAGTCCCTAGAGCCGAAATCGAAGGCGATATGGGCGATGCATTACCTGGATTACAAGCTCGTTTAATGAGCCAGGCCCTAAGAAAGCTTACGGGTGTTATTAGTCGCTCGAGAGGCAGTGTTATTTTTATCAATCAAATTCGCATGAAGATCGGTGTTATGTTTGGTAACCCAGAAACTACAACCGGCGGTAACGCTCTCAAGTTTTACGCTTCAGTGAGAATGGACATAAGAAAAATTGGTCAGATTAAACAAGGCGAAGAGATTATTGGCAATCGGGTTAGGGTTAAGGTTGTTAAGAATAAGATTGCTCCGCCTTTTAGGCAAGCTGAATTCGATATTATGTATAACGAAGGCATTGCCTACGTTGGGGACATTGTAGATTTAGCTGCAAATGCTAACATCATTGAAAAAGCAGGCGCTTGGTATTCTTATCAAAGTGAAAAGATTGGTCAAGGTCGTCCTGCAGCAATCCAGTATTTAAAAGACAATCCAAAAATCTTAAAAGAAGTCATAGACAAACTCAAATCGCTTGATGCAGAAAGTCTATGAAAGTAACGGACATCAAACGGCAAGTTAGCCGAAAAAATTGGTTTAATATATTTGTTGACGGACAATACGCTTTTTCTCTTAATCAAACCTCGATAGTCGAGAACCAGCTGAAAATTGGCCAGAACTTAGACCAAAAAGACCTAGTTAAGCTTAAACAGATTTCTAATAACGATAAAATCTATGCCCAAACTTTAAGATTAGTTGCCGCTAGACCGAAAAGCCAATGGGAAGTAAAGACTTATTTAGAACGTCACGGTCTCTCCCCTGCTGCAATTAATGAAATACTTAACAAGTTAAGTAATATGCAATTAGTTAATGATTATAATTTTGCTGAAGTTTATTTGAGAAGCTTAAAACTGCACTCCCCTGCTTCACGTCGCAAAATAATAGCTAAGTTAAAACAAAAACATATCGACCCAGAAGTTATTGATGAAGTAATCAAAAAAAGTGAAGTAGATGACAGGACTGCCCTATCGGAATTAGTAGCCATAAAGAAAAGCCAATACAAAGATCAGCGTAAACTAATGGCTTACTTAGCTAGGCAGGGGTTCAATTACTCGGACATTAAAGAAGCTTTAAAAGCTTAAAGCGGGTTGGGAACGGTACTTACCCGAAGACCAGCTTTGCGCGTGAGCTCATTAATAATGATATATCTTGGAGTTATTTCCTGGATAGAAGAGCGATCAATACTTAAAGTACCGCCTGACAGACTTTTTAAGATACTTTGAGAAACATAAATCTTGAGAATATACATTGAATTCGTGTCATAAGCGTAATCCGTCACCTTACCGACCTTGTTTTTAGATGTTGTTATGACCTGTTTGCCAAGTGGGTTAAAGTTGATCTCCAGTACCCTTTTAAGCCTAATCAGCTCCTCGGGTTGGCTCAGTACCTCGTGATCATTAACAAAGTACCCATTCGGTGCCGTATCCCTTATGTCTTTGGTCAAAAGCACCAAGTGGTCTTTGCTAAAGCGATCTTGACAATAAAAACCTTCAATTTTTAAATTGTCCGGGTTGATAATTGGCGAAACCACACTAGCGACTGAGCCACCTGTTCTAAGTGATAGCACATGCTTATTAATTAAATTTTCGCTTAAGACTAACATATATTTAGTATAACGCCTGAGCCCATGGTTATAATACATACATGACTAATCAGCTAAAGGTTGCTTCAGATAATGTTGAGCAAACGATTGATATAGCCAAACGAATTGGCGCTAGACTTAAAGGCGGCGAAGTGGTTGAAATAATCAGTGACTTAGGTGGTGGTAAAACGACTTTCACCAAAGGATTGTCAGCCGGTGCCGGATCAGTCGATAAAGTGCGTAGCCCCAGTTTTACAATCGAGAACGTTTATGTTGCCAAAACACTAACAATTTACCATCTAGACTTTTATAGACTAAATGATTCAGGCATTATGGCAAATGAATTAACCGAAAAGTTAAGTGATAAATCAGCGGTAGTTGTAATTGAGTGGGCCGATATAATTGAAAACATCTTACCTAAAAACCGGTTAGTTATAAAAATAAAGGTAACGGGAGACCAATCCAGGCAGTTTGATATAAGTTATCCAGATCAATTAAGCTATCTGGTAAAGGGTTTAGATTAATATGTATATTTTAACCATAAGAACCGATAAGCCAGAAGCAGAACTAGGTTTATTCAATAATGACCAACAGTTGGCTTATACGAAGTGGATGGCTCATAAACAATTGGCTACAACAATTCATGCTAAAATCGAGCAACTTCTAAGTAAGCAAAAATTACAGTTTACATCACTTAATGCCATAGCTGTCTATAAGGGACCGGGTAGTTTTACCGGTTTACGCATTGGTATAACTGTTGCTAATGCTCTAGCCTATAGTCTTAATATTCCAATAGCGTCTAATGGATCAGACGATTGGCTTAAAAAAAGTCTTGCTAGGCTTTTAGCGGGCGAAAATGAGACAATTAGTTTACCTGAATATGGCATGGAACCACACATTACCAAACAAATACATTAAACAAAGTTGACCTACTAATTGGTGAAAGCGTATATTTATATTAGGAACAACTATTCAAGAGACTTTGCTTGAAGGTTCTGGTAGGATAAATTCATATTTAATTAGTACAAAAAAGATAAGACCTAAGTTTTTTAAATAAGCTAGAGAAAGTGATAGCGATGCTTTATTAAAAACCAAGGGATATCTTTGGGATAGAAAGGATATTGCCATGATAGAAGCAGTGCTAGCTGTAGTTGGACTGCTGGTGGGTTTTGGTGCCAATGCGGCCATAACTAAGCAAAAAATGGGTTCAGCTGACGAGAAGGCTAAAAAGGAATTAGACAAAGCTAAAAAAGAAGCTGCCAAATTGGTTGCTGATGCTAAAGAGGAATCAGCAAGGGCCGTAGAAGAAACTAGAAAAGAAGAACAAACCAGGAGAAGAGAACTTAAAGACATCGAGCAAAGACTAGTCTCTAGAGAAGAAGCTCTTGATAAAAAATTAGACGACCTAGATAAGCGAAGCGAAGCCTTGCGTAAAAGTGAAGACGAAATTGAGCAACTTAAGGACGAAATTCGTAGCATTAGATCTAAACAACAGGAAAAATTAGAAAAGATTGCTAAGCTATCTAAACAAGAAGCCGCCGACAAGCTAATGCAAATGACTGAACGGGACATCAAAAACGATCTTCTGGGCCTAGTCAATAAACTACAAAATGAAGCTAAAGATAACGCCGAAGAACAAGCAGCGCTAATTATTACGACGGCTATGGAGAGAATGGCAAGTGAAGTTACCGCTGAGCGAACAGTAACAAGTATTAAGCTTGAAGATGAAGAGATGAAAGGCCGGATTATCGGCAAAGAAGGTAGAAATATTCAGGCTCTACAACGTGCAACCGGAGTTGATATACTAGTCGACGATACACCCGGCTATATAGTTCTAAGCAGTTTTGACCCTGTTAGGCGTGAAGTAGCTCGCCAGGCTTTAGAGATGCTAATGAAAGACGGCAGAATACACCCAGGCCGAATCGAAGAAGTTGTCGAAAAGGCTCAAAAGAATGTTGAAAAAGATGTTTTAAGAGCCGGAGAAGATGCCGCTCGAGAAGTAGGCGTAATCGGTGTCCCTAAAGAAATTCTTCACTTACTAGGTGAATTACGTTTTAGAACCAGTTATGGTCAGAATGTGCTAAAGCACTCTACCGAAATGGCACACATTGCAGGCATAATTGCCGAAGAGGTGGGGGCTGATGTTAAAACCGCTAAATATGCTGCCTTGGTACATGACATAGGCAAAGCCTTAACTCATAAAATTGAGGGTAAGCATCATCATATATCAGGAGAGATTTTACGTAAGTATGGCGCACCAGAGGCCGTGGCAGAGGCAGCTGAGCAACATCATGATGACGTTGAAGCAACTAGCGTAGTAGCTCTAATAATTAGAACAGTTGATGCTATATCGGCTGCTCGACCAGGAGCAAGAAACATAAGTGCCGAAAACTTTGCTGAGCGCATGAAAGACCTAGAAAACGTTGCCAATAGCTTCCCCGGAGTAGATAAAACCTATGCCATTAGTGCAGGACGCGAAGTGCGTATTTTTGTTAAACCTCAAAGTGTCGACGACTTAAGTGCGATAAAGTTAGCCCGAGACATAGCCAATAAAATTGAGTCTACCATGCAGTACCCAGGCACTATAAAAGTAAATGTCATTAGGGAAACTAGAGCCGTAGAATACGCTAAATAAGTTAATGAATATTCTCTACATCGGTGACATAATGGCCGAACCGGGCATAGAAGTAGTTGATAAAGTTTTGTCCAATCATCTTATTAAGCATAAGGTTGATTTGATTATTGCTCAGGCTGAAAATGTTAGTGAAGGCAGAGGTATCACTAAGCAGGACTATGACAGACTAAAAAAACTTGGCATAGGTTTTTTTACTGGGGGTAATTGGACTATGCACCGGCAGGAAATATATGGGGCACTAAGTTCTCCCAGTGAGCCGATTATTAGACCGGCTAACTATAGCCATGATACTCCTGGATTAGGCTATAAATACATTAAGCTTAAAGACCAAAGCGTTTTAGTCATTAGTTTGCTAGGTAGTATAGTCGGTAAGGATGCCGATAAACCCAAGCTTAACCCTTTAGTGACTGTAGATAAAATCTTAAGCGAAACTCAAGCAACTAAACCGGATGCCATAATTGTTAACTTTCACGGAGATTATAGCAGTGAAAAGGTTATCATAGGGTATTATCTTGACGGTAGAGTTAGTGCCGTAATAGGCGATCATTGGCATGTGCCTACAGCCGATGCGCGTATTTTGACAAATGGGACTGCTCACATATCTGATGTAGGCATGTGCGGCACACTTAACAGTTCTCTAGGTGTTTCGTTTGATAGTGTAATCACTAGATGGCGAGACGGTATAGCAACCAGAAATAAAATTGAAACAACTGGACCAAAACAATTTAACGCTGTTTTAATTGAAACTGAAACCTCTAATAAGTCTAAAAGTATTCAGCCCATACAATTCTTAATTTGATTAACTACATAATATTTATTGGTATAGTCTTTAAATATTTTGTATAATCTACAGATACTTCGGGGTGTGGCGCAGTTGGCTAGCGCGCCGCGTTTGGGACGCGGAGGTCGGAGGTTCAAGTCCTCTCACCCCGACCACGGTAAATTTGATTATTAGGTATGTATAATATTGTATTTTAACTGTCCATGAACTGATGAATAGTTGCTATACTATTTAGATATGAACGAACAATTAGAAACCGAAGAAGCACAAACAATAGCAAGCCTTTTGAGTAAACTTCAACCTGGTTTCCTGCCAAAAGAAGTTTTTTATGAAGTAACCAGACTAGTGGTAACGCCCATAGTTGAGGTTGTGCCATTACGCAAAGGAGCATCTGGTAAAACGGAAGTCTTATTAACTAAGAGAGAAGAGGATGACCCTAACTGGCCTGGTATGCTGCACACTCCTGGCACGGTTGTGTTGGCAACAGACGAAGAAAACAGCTATGAAAGTGCCTTTCAGAGAATCGCCAACGAACTTGGTGACGTAAACACCGCAAGGCCGCAGTTTGTAAATAATACCTTACATAAAGGCAACAGAGGCATGGAGTCGGCCTTGGTATTTTATTCAGAAGTGCTTGGCGAACCGTCTGTCGGTAGTTTTTATCCAGCAGACAACCTTCCCGAAAGTATTGTAGACACCCAAGTACCGTTTATAGAAGAAGCTGTACGAAGTTTTGAGGCTCGCATGACAGAAGCCATTAAAAGCTAAGAAATTGAGCCTGAGTATCGTAAAGACAGCGGCTTTGTTCTGTAAGATATTTGCAGACAAGATTTGATGCTTGGGGTTGAAGTGACGGAGCGAAGTTTAATTACGTTACATCCTCAACAGACTGGTGGCAATAACGCACTCAGTCGTATGGAAGATTTGTAGATATTGATGAAGGCTTGGAACTAAACTGGCTTAATGATGATGGCCATTACTACTCTTACAAGATGAACTAAGAGAGCAAATTAATATTATTTGTGGGTGTTTCTATGATACCTCATCCCATACAAAAACAACTCCTCTTAACGGACCGTTTGGCTTTATACGAAGTCATACCAAGGTTTCTTGAGCAAATCAGTAATTTCAGATAGCTCTGTTTTTGACCCTTACCAACAGACTTAATATTGAAGTTTATAAAGAACTTTCTAGCATTTTCGTTTATTACTTAAAAACCAAGCGTTTTTGCTGGATTAACACTTATGCGAGAACGCAAGCTGTGTACGGCGGCAATGAGATAAGACTTTTACTTTTTGAGATTTGTGCCTACTAGTTGGTATTAGGACTATTATAATGACCAGTCGTCAAAGGCAATTGAGAAAAATGCTTGTTTTTAAATAAAATAAACTGGATAATTTAGGTAATAATCGGCAAGGGAGTAAGTAGTGGGCAAATTAAATAAAAATGAATTAGGTTTTACCGCAGTAGAAGCTATGTTAATAGTGCTTATATTGGCTGTCATAGGCTTTGGCGGTTATTATGTTTATCACACTAATCATAAAACTAAGACAACCGTAACATCAAATACTGCAAATAAAATGACCAGCTCATCTCCAAATTCGACTAAGTCAACTACTTCAAAACCAGAATCTGTAGCTAATTTATACGCGGGTTGGGATACTTATTGCTCTAAGTTCGGAGGGCTTTGTCTAAAATATCCATCTAACTGGATACTTAAAACTACGGTAGAGCCAGTTTCAAATTCTCTTAATACACACGAAGCCAACATTATGAGTCCTTCAGGTAATGTAGTAGTTCAGTACCAGCCTTATTGCACAGAATTAATGGCACCAGCTCCAGGAACATACACAGATGATATATTGTCAGTAACATCCCCTAGCTCAAATTCAAACTTTAAGATTGTAGAGGCCATATCGTCGTATCAAGGCAGTAGTAGCAGTAATATTTCAGAAAACTTATACCTTACATCCACTTCGGTTGTAACACAAAACAATATCACTCCTGGTGTACAAACTAACACTACGGGTATCACCGATGAAGCCACAGCTGGTTTCTTTATGAACTCAAAATCTACCAACCCAAGTAATTTACAGTGTATTAATGTCGGCTCACTTAATAATAGTACGGGCAGTAATTACTTAAACTTTAGCACGACTTCAGCTGCTCAAGCCTGGTTTGGTAATAGTGAAGTAAAAACTGCTGTAAAAATTTTAAGTAGCGTAAACTATCTTTAAGCATAACGTCGCTAAGGTCTAACTAACCTGGTTAGGTATATTTTGCTCGTAAGATAGAAAACTGAATCTTAAGAACAATAATCATTATACTTTTTTAGGTTTTTTCCAAATCAGCTTATATATAGGTATTATTTTTGGAATATCCCTTACGCCGGGTATAAAAGGCACAAGTAGTAATAGTAGAGTTGCTGTTCCTGTTAAGTAAATAGCTATAAGATCAACGTTAGCTGATTTACTAAAACTTGGTATTTGATACCAAAGCGTATATAGCCATAGCCAAGGTTGTCCCGGGTAAGAGCCAGTTTCGTTCATAACTCCCCACTGTGACCCCGTTAGATGTTCCGATTGTGCTACTGATGAGAAATAGCTGCCGTCCTCTATAAACAACAAAGGTTTTGTGTAATTGGTGTTATAGAAGGGTTGTTGTGCTAGTAAGTTTGAGTCAATCGCTCCACTTTGAGCAAGAGCCAGCTCGTCGGACAGCATTATTGGTACTGGACCATCGTTAGCTTTGGGGACTAAAGGCACTGAGTTTTTGAAGGTAATCTTAGGAATAACCTTTAGATAATTATTTACCCAGATTTGTTGTTGCGCTTTTGGCGCATCCACATATTGCTTAATTGCTCGAGCGAGTTTTGGGTTATCGGAAGAATCAGCCGTAAGAGGCTCAATTACGAAAGTTTTGGCTGTATTGATAGGCTCATGAACACCGCCAATTGTTTGCCACGACACAATAAGTTTTTGAGCATACCTAGTACCATGATTGTAGGGAGGACCATAATTAGCCGTCATGCTCGTTCCAGCTAACTCACTAGCAGCAGTACCAATAAAGTCGGCCGGGGCTATTTTAGCCCATGTGGCAATACTAATTGGCGGTGAATCAGGTGACGATAAAGTGCTGGCCAGTAAAAAAGCTAGGATAGCAACAATAATGACGGCAGTGAAACCTTCCTTTAAGATGTCGTAACGCCTTGTTGGGCCACGCCACGAAGATGCCTCAGCCACTTTTAAGGCCTTTTTGGCAGTTTTGCCTTTTGCTTTTTGAATTGGATGAGATACTCCCTTAACTCTTACTAAAACTACATGAATGACAATAAAGGATATTAATAAAACAGGTATAACAACAATGTGCCAGGTTAACATCTGTCCAAAATTCATTAAGTTGAAAAATGACCCCAGCCCAGTAGCATTAATAGCGTCTTTACCGTTAGTTGCAATCCATTGAGAATCAAAATTTTGCTGCGATAGATATCCGGTAAAGCACTCTATAATGGATATGCCAAAAGCTAATACACCTGTCATCCAGGTTAAAGCCCGCTTACCGCGCCATGCAGCCATCCAAAACTTACCCCAAAGATGTATAACCATGAAAGCCATAAATAGCTCAACACTCCATAAGTGAATACTATTAACAAAATGGCCTAAAGAGCTTTCATGCCACCAATTTACTCCACCTATGGCTAAAGCAATACCCGATAAGGTAACTAGCCCAAAGGCGGCCAGGGTGGCAACGCCAAACACGTATATCCAGGAGGCTACGTAGGCTGGCTGCCTATCTGGGAGCAACTTACCAGGGGGTAAAATTCTTACAAATAAACCTCTTAGCCGATAAGTCCACATTTTCTTATCTTCTTCATCTACTGGTTTATTGTCTAATTTTGGCTCTTCTTGAGCAGCAAATATTTTAGACTTAGGAAATGGCAGAATAATGGCTAGACCAAAAATGATAAACATTAAAGCAATAATAATAAGATTAGCAACCGATATAGTGAAGATAGACCAGTGAAAATATTGTTGGGGGTGATTTAAGTTAATGAGACTGGCTAAAGTTTTTATTATCATAAAAATTCACTAATACTAATGGTTATAGTATGATTTATAGTCTCACTATTATCAATCGTTAAAAACTAATAAACCTGAATTACCTAAATATTACTGATATGCTAGAATATAGCAGTGCTAACCTATATCCAAGCTATTATCCTAGGCATAGTTCAGGGCATAACTGAGCCCTTTCCTATATCTAGCTTAGGCCATAATGTACTTATCCCGAACCTTTTAGGCTGGACTAATATTGTTAACAATGAACCTAAAAGCCAATCATTTTTCCTAACATTTATAATAGCCCTACACGTAGCAACCGCATTAGCACTCTTCGTTTTTTATCGAAAACAGTGGTATAAGTTAATCCAAGGCTTCTTTTCGTCTGTTAAAAATAGAAGGATTAGTAACAGCCATGAACGCTTAATTTGGTTACTAATCATTGCTACCATACCAGCCGGTATAACAGCTTTAGCATTAGAAAAAATTTTACGGTCCCAGTTTGCAAAACCTCTAGCAGCTGCAGTTTTCTTGGTAGTAAATGGACTAATACTGTTAGCGGGAGATGCATATGTTAGAAAACAATCAGAAAGACGTAAAGATTTTAACTTGAATTCGACAGTCGCTCATACGGCTAAAAGTATTACTAAAACCAGAGCCGGGCTTATTGGTGTAGCTCAAGTTTTTGCTCTTATTGCTGGCATAAGTCGATCAGGTATAACTATGGTAAGTGGATTATACAGCGGTCTTGATTATGAAGATTCAGCTAGATTCTCTTTCCTTCTAGCTACCCCAATTATACTTGCGGCTGGTATTTATAAATTACCAGATCTGATTGGGCATAATGGTAATGGCGTCCGAGGACAAGTCTTGGTGGGCGCTATCCTGGCTTTTTTGGCCTGTTATTTATCGGTACGTTTCCTAGATAAATACTTCCAGACTAAAAGGCTGAAGCCATTTGCAGTCTACTGCATTGCTTTTGGCTTATTTATGGTATTCTTTAATCTCTAACGGGGTGTAGCGCAGCCTGGTAGCGCGCAGCGTTCGGGACGCTGAGGTCGGAGGTTCAAGTCCTCTCACCCCGACCAAGTCCATGGCTTCTGCTTAGCAGAGAAGCCTTTATGGCACAATTTAGACACTTACTAACTGTGACTTATCGATATAGTTATAATAAGTAACTGCTCTGCCTAAACAATGTATCGATTGGCGTGTATTCTTTAAAAACTGGCCAGGATTTCTCTAGGGTTAAACTGATATTTGAGGACTTAAGCACAAAAGACTCTTTAGTTAAAGCAAGTCGTCTGATTAAACTAAAAATCAGTTTTAAAAGATTATTCTAAATAAAATCTAAAATACAGTTAAAATAAGCAGTAGTGAAAATACTTATTACTTTAATTACAATCTTTATAGTACTTTGCCTCAATGAGCTATATTGGCGTAAACGCAACAAGCATAACGAGTTAAATCGTAAACTAGTTCACATTTTAATTGGAACTTTTTCGGCTTTTTGGCCGTTTTTCTTGCCTTTTCAAACAATTAAGTATCTAAGCCTAGCCTATTTAGGTGTAGTTATTATTTCAAAACATTTCAGCCTCTTTAAATCTATTCATCAAGTTGAAAGACATACCTTGGGAGAAGTATTTTTTGCAATTAGTGTAGGCCTATTAGCATTTATAACTAACAATAAATGGCTTTATGCTACTAGTTTGTTACAAATGTCTTTGGCTGATGGCTTAGCGGCGGTACTTGGAACTAAATACGGTAAATCCAATCAGTACAAAATTAACGGCAGCACCAAAAGCATCATTGGAACATTAACTTTTTTTGTGACATCGCTCGGTTTACTTATAGTTTTTCATCTTCTAGGTCACTTAACTTTTAGCTATTTTTATCTACTGCTAGTTAGTTTAATTGCTACAATCATTGAAAATATATCGATTCAAGGCTTAGACAACTTACTTGTGCCGCTGATAGTCTTAATACTGATTAAGTAAGCTTAATACGGTGCGCTCTAAGCGCGTTAAGAATCGACACGACATCAACAACTTCTTGTAAAACAGCGCCAACAACTGGAGGAAACTTGCCAGTTGCGAATATAGCCATCAGCATAAAGCTTAGACCAATACCAATTAGTATGCTTTGATCGGCGACCTTAAAAGTTTTCTTAGCAATCTCCACAGCCATAGCTACCCGGCTTAAATCGTCTAACATGATAACCATATCGGCTGATTCGCTGGCGGCTGTTGAGCCTTTTGCTCCCATAGCTATACCGACATCAGCTGAAGTCAAAACTGGTGCATCATTAATGCCGTCACCTACAAAAACAACCGGTTTTGGTTTGAGCTTAGTTAAGGTGTGTAACTTATCGGCAGGTAGTTGATCGGCAAAAATTTGATCTATGCCTAATTCATCGGCAACTATTTTAACCGCAGGTAAGTTATCTCCACTAATAACAGCTATATTTTTAATGCCTAGTTTATGTAGTATCGATATGGTTTTTTTAGCTTCTTGTCTAGCTGAATCACTGAATTTTATTTGTCCCTCAAGTTTTCCGTTAACAATTATATAGGTTGAGGTATAATCTGGTTTGACATTTTTTGCTTCAGGACCAGCAAGGTCTTTTATAAGACTATAGCCACCTACCCAAACAGTATCTCCTTTGACGCTAGCCTTAATGCCTCGACCAGCTATCTCTTCAATGTTTTTAGCCTTTTCTAACTTTATCTTTTTAGATTGGCTATATTTAATGATAGATTTTGCTAGAACATGGTTCGAGTTCTGCTCAACACTGGCAGCCAGTTTTATGAGCTTAGCTTCATCAAGACCACTAAAAGATGTAACCTCCCTAACATTTAAATGCCCCTTAGTTAAGGTGCCAGTCTTATCGAAAGCAATAGTTCTAGCTGAAGCAAGTTTTTCTAGGGCCGACCCATTTTTAACAATAATGCCATAACGACTGGCTCTTGACATACCGCTTATTAAAGCTATAGGAGCAGCTAAGAGTAAGGGGCAGGGTGTTGCTACAATGATAACTTCCAAAAAGCGTATGGCGTGACCAGATAATACCCAAACTGCCCCAGCAATAGCAAAAGAAGCTAAGCTGAAGGGCACGCTATATTTATCGGCTAATCTGATAAAAGGCGCTTGAGAAGACGCTGCATTTTTCACTAGCTTAATAATTTTTTGATATTGACTGTCGTTAGCTGAAGCAATTGCCTTAGCAGTAACTACCCCGTCAATGTTTAATGAGCCACTTAAGATAATCGCTTTTAAGTCTTTTTGTACTGGTAAGCCTTCGCCTGTTATCGAAGACTCGTCAAAGCTAGATTGTCCTTCTATAATTTCGGCATCAACCGGTACAACTTCACCCGCCTTTATTATTAGCTTATCGCCAGGTTTTATATCTTCTAGTTTTACTTCTAAGACAGTATTCTTTTTAATGACATGGGCAACTAGCGGAACTCTACTCAGTAGAGAGCTCAACTCGCTTTTAGCTCTTCTTTCAGCAAAATCTTCAAGCGACTTGCCACCGGTTAACATTAAAACAACTACTAAACTTGCCCAATATTGTTTTAGAACAATCGAACTTATAATAGCTGTTGCTGCCAAGATATCGATACCGTATTTGCCTGAACGAAAATCTTGCCACATCTCCCAAATTAGTGGCAATGCCTCAACTAAAGCTATGCTGGCTATCACTATATTTGCCGCTAAAGAGTAATGCAGTAAATCTAAAATTAATCCAGTCAGCCCAGCTATTAAAGCAAAGCTAAACAAATAGTAGTTTCTAAAAAAATGCAAAACTTTTTTCATATTGAAGACTTAAGTACAGTATAGCAATTTTTAGCTTTTTACATATAGAAGTATAATGATATTTAGTAGTTAGGGAGAAAATTATGAGGGCGGCATTATTAAAAAAATACGCCAGTGTAGGTTCAGTACAAATTGATATAGTTGATGTCCCAGAACCTTCAGTCAACCAGGTGCAAGTAGAAGTTTACGCAGCCAGTGCTAACCCGTTTGACTATAAAGTTAGAGATGGTTTAATGAAACAAACTATGCCCTTAGAGTTACCTATCATTCTAGGTGGCGATGTTGCAGGTATAATCACAGCTCTAGGTGAAGGAGTAACCGATTTTAGTATCGGTGACAAAATATATGGTCAAGCTAATGCAACTAAACAAGGATCGTTCGCTGAGTATACAATAGTAGATATTTCGCAGATGGCTCTAATGCCTAAAACTGATTATTTAACTGCAGCAGCTTTACCTCTAGTGGCCTGTAGTGCTTATCAAGCCCTCAGTCATTTAGAAGTAAAGCCACACCAAAATATTTTAATTCATGGCGGAGCTGGCGGCATCGGCGGTATGGCTATACAAATAGCCAAGTATTTTGGCCTCAACATTGCCACTACAGTTAGTCAAAATGATAAAGCTTATGTTAAATCTCTTGGTGCCGATTTAGCAATTGATTATCATAAAGAAGACTTTACTAAACTTGTTAAGGATTATGATTACGTCTTTGATTTGGTGGGTGGTCAAAGTTTCACAAAATCATATGAAGTTTTAAAACCGGGTGGAAAAATTATATCTATGGTTAATGAGACTAATCCTCAGCTTGACGCCAAATTTGAAGTAACCTCAATCCATCAATTCACGCAAGTGTCCACAGAAAAGTTAAACTTCATTGCTGAACTTGTTAACCAACATAGGATTTCAGTTAATATAGATAGGCAGTTTAATCTGGCGGAAACCAGTTTAGCTTTAGATTATCTTAAAAATGATCATCCCAAAGGTAAAGTAGTTATACAAGTTAAAGCCTAATCATGTAGCAACAAAAGTAATCCACGAGATAATAGACGCTTCAGCAAAACCACAACTCTTAACAAGTTAAACATAATCATAAATTCTAATGAATGATTTATTCTAAGTCAAACCACTTGTGCTAATTAAACTATAAAACTAAATATCGCTTAAGCTTGGGGTGCCTGATGAGACTTGAACTCACGGCCTTCGGGACCACAACCCGACGCTCTAACCAACTGAGCTACAGGCACCATAACTTATATTTTACCTCTCGGCCGTTAATTATACCTTAATACCAGGACGACACTCAAATAAAACTAGCATCAGTTCTTAAATAATGACAAGTGTAGCCTCCGGGGTGTTTTTCCAGATAGTCTTGGTGATAGTCTTCGGCAAGAAAAAACTGCTTATATTTTTCTAAGCTCGTTACCACTGGATCTTTATACAGTCCTGAAGCGTTAACTTTGTCAATGATAGACTGGGCAATTTTTAGCTCTGATTCATTTGTATAAAATATTGCTGAGCGATAAGATGAGCCTTTGTCGTTACCCTGCCGATTCAAAGTAGTTGGATCATGCACTCGAAAGAAAAAATCCAACAGTTTATCCAAGCTAGTTTTACTAGGATCATAATAGACTGCCACAGTCTCGGCATGACCTGGATGGTATTCATAAGTCGGATTATCGTTACTGCCACCACAATAACCAACTTCGGTTTCGGTAACCCCATGTTCATGCTTAAATAGTTCTTCTAATCCCCAAAAACAGCCGCCAGCTAGATATACAACTTGCACTTGATCCATACTTTAATTATAGCCTATATACTAGGGTTAAATTATAAAGAACTCACTTTAAAACAAATGAGCTTATCAGGACCAGGAGAACAAATAAAGTAACTAAAGTCATCGGCGTGTCTTTTTGACGTTTAAATATCAAAATTGAAGTTGCGACCCTTAGGATAGGCGTCAGTATTAAAAGAAATACCCCTATTTCTATAAAACCGGTACCTGAACCAGCCAACAAGGCTGATTTAAGTGTTGAAATTGTATGAGGGAAAGAATAATTAACTGTCACGTATCGGCGATAAGAACTTTGACCATTACCCATGTTAGAAAACAGCAACACGGTCCCAGCTAAAATAGTCAAGGTGCTTAAAATAACACCAACCTGTAAAACCGTGCTTACTATAAGCTCAGCCTTCTTCATGGATTGTTGACTACTCATGAAAGACCCCTTTGCAACATTTCTATAGCTACAACAATTAGTACTAAGATAAATAAGCCTTGAACGTAACGAGAAGTAACATGACTCAGTAAACGCGATCCAATTACCGCTCCAATTAATACACCAATAACGATTGGGGCGGCAATAATAGGATTAATTTGTCCTCGAGCAAAATAAGCTCCAGCACTAGCTGCTGCTGTTACGCCAATCATAAAATCACTCGTAGCGGCCGAAGCTTTAATCGGTATATGCATGGCAATATCCATAGCAGGGACTTTTAAAGCGCCAGAACCAACCCCCAACAAAGCTGAAATCATACCGGCTATATACATTAAGCCAAGCCCTAATTTAGTACCAGAAACTTTATAACTAATCTCCTGATGTTCAGTTTGATCGTAGTATGAACCATGCAAGTTTAAATAATTAGCGATCCTATCTTTAGAATCGGTTAGAATAACTGATTTATGGCGGTTGTGAAACATCGAAAAGGCAGAGTAGATTAAGACAATTGCAAAAAGGATAAATAAAGATTTGCTGCCTATAAGGGTAGTAATATATGCACCGGTAACAGCCCCGGTTGTGGTGGCTATTTCCAGAAACATGCCAGCTCTTAGATTTGTCAGATGCTCGCGTATATATGTAACAGCTGCTCCTGAAGATGTAGCAATAACTGATAGAATTGAGGCACCAATGGCTAATCTAATATCAATATGATAGATAAGTGTCAGTACTGGCACTATAATAATGCCACCTCCCAGACCAACCAAAGAACCTAACAGACCGGCCGCAATCGAGATAATTCCAAGAGATACAACAAAATCCAGAGGCGACATATTTTAATTATAACTTAGTCAAGCAGTTTAACTGATAAGTTAATTATCTTTTAGCCGGCAAGTCTATATAAAGGCAAGACTGACTGGATTAGTTACCGGTTATTTGATTATAGTAGGCCTGAATGGCACTGTAATTAAACTCACCAGCTCTTGGAATTAAAGCGTCTGATCCGTTTGGAGCATAAAAAGTAGTCAGTAAAGCCTCCGGTCCATTACCGGAGTATGTTAATCCGTACGACTTAATATTATTGAAATTCACGTGTTTTATAAGTCTAGCTAGCTCAAGTACGTCAGGCAGACTTAAGTTTGTTTTTACATTACTAGCAAAACTATTAACTAGCTGAGTTATAGTTATGGGGTTGGTTAGCACGCCTGTACTTGAGGCCTTCTGCTCTAAAGCAATCAGCATTTGGCGTTGATGCTGAGTACGGTTAATATCACTTAAGGGAAATCCGTATGCGTAAGGTGAATCACCTCTTGCTACAGCCAAAGCCAAAGCTTGCTTACCGTCTAAATTAACTGGTCCGTTAGGTAAAATTAAGGGACCGCCGTCAGCCTTATCGACATTAGGGTCATATAAACCCCTTGGATCGGGGCTTTTGATATCAACTGTTATGCCACCGACTGCATTAACCGCACCTTCAAAGGCGTTGTAATCAATCAGGGCGTAATAATCAATAGGAATATGAAAATCTTGTTCAATGATTGATTGTAGATCCCCCATGCCTCCTTTAAAATAACCTGGTTCATTAAAACTGGTATTAGTATTAGCTGCATTTATTTTTTGTTGACCAATACCCGGTATTTTTACCCATAGATCACGGGGAATACTCATAGTAAAAGCAGTATTATTTTTCGTATCCAAACTGACTATCATTATCGAGTCGGTTAATGGCCCTTCATCACTATTTTTACCTTGATAGCCTGCTAAAAGGATATTTACTCGACCTTCATTCTCGCCTTTTAGTTGAGTTGTAGAAAAGAAAGCGTGAATATCGCTAAATATGTTGCCATGGAACAGTTTGTCTAAATTACCAATAATACCAGCACCAAACCAAATACCTACACCGACGATTATCGCTAGAGTAATTAGCACTGAAGTTAAAACCTTCCTTTTTCGTGACCACTTTGACTTTTTAGGCCTAACAGCTGCTCTACCCGAACTCTTTAAAGGTGCAGCAATAGTTCGGTTAACTTCATAATTTACTAAGTTTTGCCTAGGCATAGTTAATACTGTACCATTGCTTTCTGATATATTCCCATGAATTTTCTAATTTTACTCATTTATGTAAAAGTATTATAACAATTAGTAATACCAGCAATTTTAGGGTCGCTGACCCTGGTTTAATGCAGATTGTACCAAACAAAAGCCGTTAAGTAACTGATAAATATGAGCATCAATAACTACAACCTCTATGGCTATATAATTATTTCCTTGCCGGTGCACTCTATTAGTTATGATTAGAAATAAATATTATCAATTTATTATTGGAATTTCACGAGAGCTTCACACTATTAAGAACTATTTAAAGAATGACCATAACCTAAAGGCCAAAATTTTCTAATACTTCTTGCCAGTTAGAACAGCGAGTTACATTAGGCGGCAAAACTTCAGTTTGATTCCAAGGATAATTACCGAATAATACTCCTTTGACACCTGATTGCGAACACTCAACAATATGGTCTATTGTGTCATCAATTAACGCGATTGCCCCTAGCTCTAAACAAACTTCAGCTTTGGTCCTTGGCTTTTCCATTACTTGCGCATAACCAATATGGGTTATGCTGGCAAAACTATCTTCAAAATGCTCCCTTAGCCATTTAGTAGTCATAGGTTCAAATTGGGGGTGTCTTGCTGTCACTATCGCTAAATCATAGTGCTTGGATAATTTAGCAACTGCCTCTATTGATTTATCCAATGGCTTAACGCCTTTACTGCCTAGTTGTTTTTGGAAAGCATACACTTTTTCTGCTGTCTTGGGTGCATCAAGCCCTAGTGGTTCAGAAAAGTCGTAACTATGAAATTGGCTCTTGTTTAAGCCAGTTGCAAAACGAATGTTATGGTCTTTAATGAATTCTTCAACAAAAGGGAACAAAACCTCATCAACATCAACAGCTATTTTCTCCTTGCTCATTACTTAGAATTATAAAATAATCTAGAGAACTTGAGCAACTATATGTTGTGATTCAGGACTATTTTCAATAAGAAGGGAAGCCTTAAATTGGTACGCCCGGAGGGATTCGAACCCCCGACTTTCTGTTCCGAAGACAGACGCTCTAATCCGCTGAGCTACGGGCGCTGATGGCTATATTGTATCAGAGATCATGATTCATAAAGACATAAATCAGGCTATATTTTTAGCATTTTTCTAAAATACTTAAACTATTTTAGTCAGTTTATTTTTGGCCTTAAGTTTTTTAGCGTTACGACTGGCTAAAACCTGTAAATTGCCTAACATACTTTCAATTGTCATAAAGCATCCTTATTTTTTAAATTATGTGGCTAGAATACAACTAGGCAAGGTTTGATGCAGTAAGAATTATTACCTCACTTACCCTTACTATTTTGCTGATCAATCTTTGGCGGGAGTAGTTTAAACTTTTCAGTATATTTAGCTTTGAGTATAGCTGATTCTAAGCACTTTAGTACTTCTATGGACTGTTCGTAACTCATGCCTAATTTTGCAATACTGATTTGGCCTTTAGGAGTAGCCTGTGTAAATTCCATGGTTAAACCGGCTTTATTCCAACCGACCGATACCCCATCTGTATACATAGTTTTGGGCTCATTAGCAATTAAAACTATGACTGGTTTTGCTTGAGACGTATTATCTATTACATTTTCTTCAAACATAAGATGATCCCCTAATTCTGTATCATAATCAGCTAATTGCCATACCTTCAAGGCTTCTTGATCCAACATATTAAAGTAGTTGATCATAAGAAGCATTAAATCTTCATCCGGCCTGACCGCACCAGCTTCAATTTTTTGCAATCGTTTTTCGTCTATTTCAAGTGCATCGGAAACTTCAGATAAACTTAATTTAGATCTCTCTCTAAACTGTTTAAGTTTATCGCCTAATTTGAAATAGGGTCTTTCTCTATTGAGCATACTAAACATTTTAAGCTTGTTATAACTCTAGTGCAAGCTTAACCACGCTTGTATAATGAGGCTAATGCGGTTTCAAGAAAATGTTGATCTAGCCAATTTTTCTACCATGGCTCTAGGTGGTAAAGTCAGATATTTAGTGCGCGTTTCGAACGAAACTGAATTAGTTGAGGCGATGAGTTTTGCTAAAGCCAATAAGCTCCATAGCATAATTATCGGCGAGGGGAGTAATATCGTTTGGCAAGACGGTCTTTTTGAAGGTTTAGTCATTGTAAATGATATTAATTATTTTGATATACATAAAGAAACTAGCAATAGTTATCTATTAACTGTTGGAGCTGGGGAGATATGGGACAAAATTGTTGAACAATCTACTAGCGAAGAGCTTAGCGGCATAGAAGCCTTGAGTTTAATACCGGGCAAAACAGGAGCTACGCCTATTCAAAATGTTGGAGCATATGGCCAAGAGATATCTCAAAGTCTAGTTAATATCAGAGTCTATGATGCTTTAGAAAATAAATTTTTTACAATCGATAACGCAGACTGTGGATTTGGCTATAGAACTAGTCGCTTTAAAACTTCTGAGCGTGGTCGTTTCTATATTACCAAGTTAAAGCTTAGGCTTAAAAAGACAAACCCTGAACCACCATTCTATAAAGATGTAACTAATTATTTTAACGATCAAAAGATAACTGATTTTACACCAGAAACTGTTCGCCAGGCTGTTATTCAAATAAGAAAACATAAATTACCTGACCCAAAGACAATCCATAATTGTGGTTCTTTCTTTGCTAATCCCTTAATAAGTCAGGAAAGTGAGCAACAGCTAAAGACTCTTTTCCCAGATTTAGTTAGTTGGCCAACCGACAACGGACTGTTTAAAGTATCAGCTGCCTGGTTAATTGAAAAAGCCGGTTATAAGAATTACCATGACCAAGAAACCGGTATGGCGACTTGGGAAAATCAGCCATTAGTTCTTGTCAACGAACACGCCAAATCAACTAATGACCTGTTGTTATTTAAGGAAAAAATTGTCTCTGTAGTTCAAGCAAGGTTTGGCATTGAGCTTCAGCAAGAACCTGAACTATTGCCATAGCTGATTAAATTAACAAAAAAGTGTTGAAATTATTATAATATATGACTATTATTATCTTCTATGAGTGTGGATAACTTATCAACTCCGGAGTTTATGGACCCCGTTGGTCCTGCTGGTTTAGAGTCAGTATTAGATTTACACCTAACCAATGAAGCTGAGTTTCTGGTTGGAGGAATAAAAACCTGGTTGTCAACTAACCAGCGTATCCTGCCAGCAAAGATACACAGGCAGCAGCAGGAACTAATAAGAGGTTATGGTGAGCTTTTATCGGGTGTTATAGAGCATGACGATTATCCTCCAAGCACTATAATTCCCCAAGTTGTCCAAGTTAGAAGTATTGTTTTATCTCACAGGCAAGCTGTAATAGAAGAGCATTTCTCTCCTTACGGTCGACCAGAAACGTTTAGCCAACACGACTCAGATAAGTGCTTAACCACCAAACTAAGCGATAAAATATTTTTGCCTAATGCCGTGCCCGAATCGGTAAGAACAGAGTGGGCTAGGTTAAGGTTAAGATCTCTAATGTCGAGCGATTACTCAAAGGATTTAAATAAAGACCTAGAGCAATTAGTACAGGCTCATAACCAAATTATTTACTGGCATCCTAAAAAACTTGAAAGTCCAATTAAGCCTTTGGCGGTAGGCCTTTTAGCTACCGGGATTGGCGGTATAGCCTTAGGTGCCTACGCGACTAAGAAAATTATTGATCGCTAGGCAGAGGAAACTTTAGAGCAAAATTACGTACTTCTTTGGCTATATTATTAAGTTTATGCTCGTTATCAATATTATCTATAGCAGCTCTCATCCACTTAGCTATGGTGATCATATCTTTTTCTTTTAATCCCCTGGTTGTAACAGCTGGAGTCCCTAATCTAATACCGCTAGGTCTATAGGGCGGCAAAGGATCATCAGCAATCATGTTTTTATTAAGAGTTAAACCAATTTTGTCTAGTACGTTTTCAACCTGACTGCCATCCAAATTAAAACTGGCTTTTACGTTTGCTAGTATTAGGTGATTGCTTGTCCCACCTGTAACTAGTATAAATCCCTGCTTAATCATCTCGTCGGCTAAAGTTTTAGCGTTAAGCAGTATTTGTTGGGCATAAGTTTTAAATTCAGGTTTCATAGCTTCTCCAAAAGCCACTGCTTTAGCGGCAATGATATGCTCATGAGGTCCGCCTTGCATCCCAGGGAATACCGCTCTATCAATTAACGTAGGTATATTCTCAATAGTTTTTTCTGGTGGAGCCTGCAGTGGGTTGCCGACAATACCCTTGCTTAATATTAAGCCGCCTCTTGGCCCCCTAAGGGTTTTATGGGTAGTTGTAGTTATGACATGAAAGCCATAATCAAATGGATTTTTGGCAACACCTGCTGCTATTAAACCGGCTATGTGAGCCATGTCGGCCACTAACAAGGCATTAACCTCTTTACCAATCTCTGAGAACTTAGCATAATCTAATTCCTGAGGATAGGCACTGAAACCGGCTAGTACAATTTTTGGTTTATGAGTTTTAGCTAATTTCCTTAAGTTTTCATAGTCTATTTCGCCAGTATTCGGATCTTTCATTTTGTAAGGGATAAAATTATATAGTTTAGCTGAACGAGTTCTTGGGTCGCCATGTGTAAGATGCCCACCATGACTTAGATCCATAGCTAAAACCGTATCACCCGGCTCTAACCAGGCGCTATAAACAGCTTCATTGGCTGGTGCTCCGCTATGTGGTTGAACATTAGCGTGGTCGGCTTTAAAGAGCTTTTTGGCACGATCTATTGCTAGTTGCTCTACTTTGTCGGTATTTACCTGGCCTCCATAATATCTTTTACCAGGGAAGCCCTCGGAGTATTTATTAGTAAAGACACTCCCCATTGCATTTAATACATCACGGCTGACGTAGTTTTCGGAAGGAATCAATTCTAACCCCTCTCGTTGTCGTTTTTCTTCAGCGACTATAAGATCAGCGACTTGTTTATCTACCATAAATCCTCCTCAATATGAACTTATTATAGACTTAAAAGTTTGACTTGTCTTGGACGATTCGTGCTATATTAGACATTAGAGATTTACAAAAACAAAAAACTTTATTGAATTTAACACCATATATGGTAAGATTTATTGCATATGCCGACAACTAACGAAAAGATTGGTCATTTAATTGCTCAAATAAGACAAGACAAAGGCTATACTCAAGCCGAGTTTGCCCGGCAACTTAATACCTCCCAAAGTGCAGTTAATCGCATGGAACACGGTAGACAGAACCTTAGCTTGGAAACCTTAGGTCGGGTAAGCGATGTCTTAAATAAACAATTAATTAGCCTATCTGAAGGGGCAATTAATCTAAGAATTGAAGGTGGACATGAATTAAGCGGGTCTATCACCTTAAAAACCAGTAAAAATGCAACAGTTGCTTTATTATGCGCCAGCCTCTTAAATCGTGGAGTAACGAGATTAAAAAACGTAGCCAGAATAGAAGAGGTTAACCGTATCATTGAAGTGTTAACAAGTATTGGGGTTAGCATAAAATGGACAAGCGAAAATGACCTTGAAATTAAACAACCCAATAAGCTAGACCTTACGAACATCGATAAAGCTGCTGCCACTAAAACAAGATCTGTTTTAATGCTGATAGGGCCTTTGATGCATTTTTTTAAGCAGTTTAATATCCCATATTCGGGTGGTTGTGATCTAGGTAGGCGAACTGTTTTACCACACCTTTATGGCTTAGAAGAGTTTGGTGTTGGTGTTTTAACTAAGTCAGGTCAGTACGAAATTAGTGTCAATAGACAACTACCTGTTAGAGATGTTGTTTTATATGAATCAGGTGATACAACTACCGAAAATATATTAATGGCAGCCGCACGTACCCCTGGTCAAACTATCATCAAGATGGCCAGTGCTAATTACATGGTTCAAGATCTGTGTTTCTTTTTAACAAAACTAGGTGTCAAAATTGATGGGATAGGCACCAGTACTCTTAAAGTTCAAGGCTTAGAAGATATCTCTAGAAACGTAACTTATTCTCCGGCAGAAGATCCGGTCGAAGCTATGACTTTTATATCTGCTGCGGTTACTACTAACTCTTCTATAACCATACAAAGAGCTCCTATAGATTTTCTTGAACTGGAACTATTAAAACTTGAAAAAATGGGCCTTAAATCAGATATTAGCAGTAAATATAAATCAGATAATGGACAGACTGATTTAGTAGACATAACTATTCATAAACATAACGGTAAACTGGTTGCTCCTGTCGAAAAAATACATCCTAACATTTTCCCTGGGCTTAATATTGATCATTTACCCTATTTTGTGCCAATTGCCGCGGTGGCTAACGGTAGAACTTTGATTCACGATTGGGTTTACGAGGATAGAGCTCTCATGTACACCGAGATTAAAAAGATAGGTGTTAATCTAGAGTTAGCCGATCCCCATCGAGTTTTTATAGAAGGACCAACTCGTTGGAAAAGTGCTGATCTAGTTTGTCCAAGCGGCATACGACCAGCAGTTATGCTTCTTATAGGCATGCTAGCGGCTCCGGGACAGTCCATTTTGCGAAACGTATACACTATAAACAGAGGTTATGAAGATTTAGCCAAAAGGCTTAATAGCTTAGGAGCTCAAATAACAGTTCTACATGATATTTAGACTGTGATATAATCGCCTCTGTTAGTTTATCGCGGGTGTGGTGAAATGGCTCTCATGCAATCCTTCCAAGATTGAGTTGCGGGTTCGATTCCCGCCACCCGCACCAGCAGTATCCTAGCCCCGGTAGCTCAGTTGGATAGAGCAGGAGACTTCTAAGCTCAAGGTCGGGGGTTCGAATCCCTCCCGGGGTACCATCAAGACTTTATAACGACAACCCCTGTTTGTGCAGTTCTAAATATTTAATGATTCTGGCTAATTTAGAGCATTTACTTCTTAAAATTGGTTAGAATCCAGTTAGGTCAATTCTCAAAATATATACAACTTAAATATCTTACCTTGACTAGCTTTGAGGTCTACTAGACATCGTTTTTATCTCGGTTGGCGTTAACTAATAGCCAATCTGGGCGATCTTTTCCCCTATAGTCATCAATTGTTTGTATTTCAATGTTGGTAAAACCATTTTTTAATAAAAGCTTTTTGATATCATCAGCTTGCCAATAACAAAAGTAACGGTTAACACCTAGCTTTCTGTCTGTCACTTCTTCACCATTTCCAGCTTTCAAGCTGAACACTATGAGCCCTTTAGGTTTTAGAGCTTTAAAAACCTTGCGCAGTACTTTCTCTAGTTGTTCAGGATTAAAATGCAGAAAGACTGCGTCTGCAAAGACCATGTCATAGTCACCGTCTAATTCATCGGTAATAGCGTTAAATAATCGAGCGGATTTACCGTTTTTTATCAGGTAATCAACGAACCCTTGGCTGGCGTCTGATAATTCCATCCTGTAGCCTAGTGATTCAAAGTAAGCCGCATCCTTACCAGAGCCGCTTCCAATCTCTAGGATTTTAGCTGTCTTATCGATTTGTTTTAGGTTTTTATTGATCCAGGCCTTAAGTTGGCCATTTACTTTCTGCGGAGATGTATCTATGTATTTTGCTACTGTCTTATCGTAGCCTTTTACAGTCTGATTATTTAAATCATCCATTTGCATTAAATAGTATCAAACTTTGTCGTATATTGACGACGTTTTTAAAACTTCTAAGCAAGTACGGTAGTTACTATGTTAGGTATGGTAGAGGTGTTGCGTCAAATGTCTAGTGCCAGTGAAGCAACTCGTTCTTGAGGTGGCTATAAGCAGGGTCTGGAAAACATCCAACTTATTAAATTTCTCTTGAGGCCTTAACAGGATGCTTTTTATAATCCATGGAGCTTCTCAATGCCTTATCTGTTAAATGCCATAGCTGAATAAACGATTTAGCAATTAAATCACTTCTAATAACTACACTTTTGCCTTCGTCTTCAAAAACTTGAATAACTAACATGTCGCCACTTACCGACCACTCAATGGGTACGGTATAATCATTTTCATTAATCCAAGTCCTCCTTAAATTAGTACTTCTGTCGAGGGCTTTATTTTTAGCGGCTTCGGCTGAGTCGGTAGTTATGCCGTACCTACCCGTCGAAAGCTGGCCTTGTCTTTGTCGAACTTCATCCATTACCTCAAACCCCATAAAAGGTATATCGGATCTGCTTTTTACAAAATATATTGGTTGTCTCTGTTGAGATTGCTTATTATACGACTCCACAATGGCTTGTTTCCCTACCAATACTTCTGCGTAAACGTCTGTTTTCTGCTTTCTGTACTTGTTCTGAAGAGTACGCATTGCTTTATCGATACTTTTCTCAAGAGCTATCACGTCGTTTCGTTTTTCAGCAATAAGTGAGATTAGCGCAGTTGGATTTTCAGGATAATAGGTAGCCTTTTTATTCTGTGTTCTACGCTTTACTAACTCTAATTTTTCAAGCGATTCCAGCACTTTATACGCATTCGTTCTCGTTATGCTGAGATTACTTGTAAGAATAGTCGGAGAAACAGGACCATTATCAAGCATATATAAATATACTTGGGCCTGTAATCTAGAAAGTCCTGCTTCAATTAATGTTTTTTCCATATAGGTATACTACCACACTTTTAATTATTTGTGAATAGCAATTTCACAATATTATTTCTACACCTATAACTTTGTATTATTTGTGAATAATGTATTGACTATATTAATATATTATGTATAATAAGATCTTATTTAGTTAAGTTTTCAATAAAGGAAGGACCGTTATTATGACTAAAGAAGGTTACGAAACAACTCCAACCCCACGCCAATATGCAGAGCAAGTATTGGCATATTCAGAAAGTATATTAAGCGAAGCTGTAGCTATAGCTTTCCCAGAGACACCTGATGCAGATCCTGTACAGGCGTTCCCAAAGCCAACAGAAGTTCGAGCAGAAAGTCCCGGTATACCTGAATTGACCGATGATCGCAAGGCAGCTTTGTTATCCAAAGCTAATGAATTAGGTTTTGGAAGAGCCGAGAATGTTACTTTGAGCGAACAAGGTTTTATTGGCGCTATAGCAATCATTGAGGGCGGACAACCTCATAAAATGTTGGCCGAAGCAAGGATGGTGGTTGATGATGAGTCTGCCCAGCCTAAATCTATTATAATAAGTGCAAGTCCGCATAGAGAGCTTAAAAACGAAGCTGAGATTGCAAGTGCGCAACGATTATTTGGAAGGGTAGGAAGAACTGAGTATGAAGTAGCTGGTGATGTAGCACGTGCTTTACCTGGGTTTACTGAGTATCCAGAGCCAATAGTCTTAAACGCTGCCTATGATATAAATAATAATAATTCTGTTTCTCAAGATCCATCTGGACAATTCCAGGCTATTGGTGAAATAAGCGGTACACCCGTTGTGCTTATGCAGATTAATCGTAGGGACTTAGAAGGGGGCAAATATGACAGGCAACCCGGGACTGCTGCTGTAATTAGTATTGTCAACGAAGTCACTAACGCTAGTGGTGATTTTAGTTCCCCATTGGTCCATGTTACTAGTGGGACCTACAGACCATCACGGACTATAGCTGCCGCATCGGCAAGCTTGTCGGCTAATCGTCTGGTTGGTATAGCAACTTATGGTAATGATTTATTGAATAAAATTAAGGGCGATAATGCTCCAGCACCAGTAAATCAGTTACCTAGTGAACTTCATGAGATGGCGGTTCAAGCAGCTAAACTACATGAGGCCCTAAACAGCTAAACCAAGGCACGTCGACAACATACAATATGGCTCTAGCCCAGTAGGCTAGTTGCTGCATTAGACTTGGCAGAGGTTATGCTTCAGAGGTTGTGTGCAACCGTAACGCTGCACTTTTGGGGTGGTTGAAAGCGGCAACTGAAGGGGTTACCAATTAAACAACATCCCCTGTTAAATTATTCGATAGTCACTGTTTGTGTCTGTTACTACTATACGAGGCTTAATACTCTAACACCATTCTTTTGTATATGCTAAGAATGAGCATACTGCTTGCTTACCATAACATTACGGCGAAATTCAGTTAATACCCACAAGAACCTTATTAAACACAACTTGTCTACTTAAGAAGCAAATTTCTTGGCTAAGATAAGCTTATGTACAATTACAGTAAGCCTTTGGCTTATAACTCCGGAGCCAAGAGGTATTAAGCGTGAAGTGGTTAAGCTTATAAACCAGTTAGTCAGGGCTTACTAATGCAGAGGATAGGCTGTTATAAATAGTAGGTTGGTACGTTGGGCATGGTCCAAGCAGGTAAAGTTTTCTGCAAATAAACAGTATGCTATTATTAGGATAATATTGAATAACAATAAATATGAAACAAAAAATTACTTCCTTGTTACCTTTAATCACTAGTTTATTAGTAGTAGTGTTTCTGATAGCATCTGTTGCAGGCATTTTAATGGATAGTAGCGTTAAAAAATCTGCACCCAAGCTTACAGCGGCACAAATAAGGGCATCATTATCCTCTTCTGGCTCATCTACCAATAGTAATGTCTCGTCAAAGCTACAGGGTGAGACTTTAGCAAATTTATCCATGATCCAAACTATGCTTCAATCCTATTTTTCCAATAATTCTTACTACCCCAGTGATTTATCACCAACTCAACTGATTAACCAATCTGGTAATTTCCAAATCAGCAGTAATGGGGTAACCGAAAGCGGACAACAACTTGCAAGTATCTTTACTCCTCCAGCTGGCGTGAAATACGTTTATAGCGCAACACCTTCTGGCTGTACAACTGCGAGTAAGACTTGCCAGAACTACATCTTGAAAGCTATTCAAACCAGTAATGGAGCTGTTATTAATAGTGTGTCATCACAAAACTAAGCCATGAAGAAACTACTTTATTTAATACCACTTTTACTCATTGTACTTAATGTCTTACCTTTTTCTTTGTATAAAGACACCATTAAACTTAATACCATTGACTCTCTTACGCCTAGCCATTGGCAAATAGCTAGTGAAAATATGTCGTTTTCTGGCAGTCTCGGCAGCATCACGCCAGGGTCAAATGCTCAAGCAGCTCAATCTGTTAATCTAGCCACTTATGTGAGCATAGGTGCGACTTTTAGGGGCTTTCCTTTTGGCGCTTATTTTAGTAGAAGCGTTGGCTCTAATAGTCATGGTGGATCATCAAATTTTGACATAAGCGGGTATTCAGTTTTATGGATTTTTGTAGATGGCTTACTGGTTTTAATAACAATTTTAGCTACCTTCCTTATTAATAAAAAACAGAGAGTGTCTCCTACGGCTAATTTATCGCCAGCTTCAAACCCCTCTAATGGCATCCAACCCCAGCCTATTTATCAGCCAAATGTAAATGCGTCTATAATCAAACCTTCTCAACCAACTATGCCAGTTTCACCTACCAATCCCGTTATAGCTCAACAACCCTTACAAATAACTCAACCAGACGTTCCCCAGCCTCAGGTTATTACACCGACTCAGCCACAACAACCAATTCCTCAGGTCGGAGATTCTAATGAAGAACACTAACAGCAAAAAGTAGATCAATAAATTATTAATAGACGACTTATACCTTATCTAATTAACGATTGAAAACAATTTTAAATTTTTATTATGGCTAAATGGCATCGGTTTAGTTTAACTTGCAATATATTTGCTGTTTAGAGATAATAATGCGAGTGAAAAAAAACAAAATAGATTCTAACCTCGAGTCTTTAGGCTTTAAGCTTTTTGAAAGAATTGGCCGTTTTTCGGTTCGTTTTCGGTGGCTAGTAATAGTCGTTTGGATAATCGGTGTAGCCGTTATTGTAAATAACTTACCAAGTCTGGGCAGTGTTACTCAATCTAATAATACCGATTTTTTACCTTCCAGTTCTCCAACTGAAAAGGCTCTTAAATTAGAAAATGCTTTTCAGCCATCTGATGTTGTAGTTGTGCCGGTTATTTTTGCCAATAATAGTGGCTTGAGCGTCAAAGATCAAAACTTGATCGACAATCTTCAACAACATTTCAGCAGTATTCAATATGTCGAAAAAGTCACCAATAGGGGGCGTTCCGTAGATAATCAGGCGGAAATAATCGAAATAGATGCCTCAGGCAAAGTCTCAAGCGACCCAGCTACTTTTATTGATAATCTTAGGCAGGCTATCAAGCAAGCTAATTTACCGGCAGATCTACAAGCTCATTTAACAGGCAATTTAGCAACTCAAGTAGATAACTCCAAAAGCTCAGGTCAGCAGAACTCAGAACTTAAGATCGGGACTGTTATTTTCATAATAATACTTCTAATCGTTATATTTAGGGCGCCACTTGCGCCACTAATAACTTTGTTACCACCCCTTTTGGTAGTAACAGCAGCCGGTCCATTAATTGCTGAAGCCGCCAAGCACGGTCTGCAAGTTTCGTCTCTAGCTCAACTTTTGCTAACAGTGCTGATACTAGGCGCAGGCACAGATTATGGACTATTCCTGATTTTTAGAGTTAGAGAGGAATTAGAAAATGGCTTAGATAGTTATGAGGCCATAATTAAAGCCTTAAGTCGGGTTGGTGAATCGATTACTTTTTCAGCAGCAACCGTTATTGTCGCTTTATTATCGCTACTATTTGCAACTTTCAAGATTTATTCAAACTTAGGCTTACCCCTAGCAATTGGTGTAGCACTAATGCTTTTAGCTGGACTGACTTTGCTGCCGGCTTTACTAGCAGTCTTTAAGAAAGCGGTTTTTTGGCCTACTAAACCGCAAAATCATAAAAGCCGACGAATTGGTTTTTGGGGTAAGGTTAGCGCTAGAGTAGTTCAAAAACCAGTACATGTTTTAATTATTGGGGTAATATTCTTTGCCGTTTTGGCAGCCTTCGCGCCTGGCTATAAAGCTAGCGGCTTTAGTGGGGGCAGCACTCCACCAAGCGGTAGTGACTCGGCCAAGGGTACTGCCTTGCTTAATAAACATTTCCCGAGTGAGTCATCTAACCCAACGGCAGTTTTATTTAAGTTAAATTATTCTGCCTGGCAAAACCCGCAGAAGCTAGAAAGATTAACCAGCTTGATGGATAGCAGTAGTGAATTCAATCATGTTACTGGGCCACTCCGACCAAACGGGTTTAGTCTTAGCCCAAGCCTAATAAGTAGTTTATATACTAAAATTGGTTCACCTTGGCGACTACCGGCCGAGCAGCCCAAAAATCTAAGCTTTATTAAACCGACAATTTATCAGCTATATAGAGCAACTTCTGGCTACATTAGTTCTAATGGTCAAACTGTTCAGTTTTCGGTTGGTTTATCGGCTGGTAATGCTAGTTCAACGGCTGCTATGAACGCTACGCCGACTATCAGAAATGCTATAGCTGTCATTGCTAAAAAAGCTGGCACAGTCGATAGTGGTATTTATGGCAAGGCCTCAGCATTCTATGACATTAGTTATGCTTCTAATCATGATTTAATAAGAGTTATTCCTATTGCCGTAGTAGTTATAGGCATAATACTGGCCTTTTTGATGAGGTCACTCATAGCCCCAATTTATCTCGTTGTTTCAGTAGTACTATCTTATCTAGCATCTTTAGGTGTGTCAGTTATAATTTTTATGCATATTCAACATAACAGTGGCGTAGTCTTTATACTGCCATTTCTGATGTTTATCTTTCTACTAGCACTAGGCGAGGATTATAACATCTTAGTTATGACTCGAATTCGTGAAGAAGCTCACTCTAAAAGCTTAAAGCAAGCTGTTATTGAAGCACTAAATACGACTAGTACAACAGTTACCTCAGCTGGCTTAGTTTTAGCCGGTACATTTGCTGTGCTGGGAGTAATTTCTACTGGAGCAGCTAACCAGGAGGTTAGAGAAATAGGTTTCGGCCTAGCCATTGGTATACTGATGGATACTTTCTTGGTTAGAACTCTGATTGTCCCGTCATTTGTAACCATACTAGGCAAATGGAATTGGTGGCCAACTCGGCATGGTTCTTGGGTAGAACAAGATAATTAGTTAGAATAAGTATCATGAAAGCCTTACTTGAAAAGCATATTGCCGATATTTGTAATGAGTTATTTAACCAAAAAATAGAGGTCGAGATTGATCGAACTGATGAAAAATTTGGTGATTATTCAACTAATGTCTGCTTAAAATTAGCTGGTGTTATAGGTCAAAGCCCTAAGGCAATAGCCGATCAATTAACTCCGGAAATTAATAAATTAAGCGAAATTAAGACAGTATCGATTGCTGGACCGGGCTTTATTAACTTAAGTTTGTCCGACGAGGCTCTAATCAAAGCTATAAATACTCAGCCGCCAACTAGCCTAAAAAACCAGTTAATAGTCGTAGAATACTCTGACCCTAATCCATTTAAAATACTTCATGCCGGGCATCTTTATACCAGTATTATCGGGGATGCCATTGCCAATTTACTAGAACTGGTTGGTGCTGATGTACACCGAGTAAATTTTGGTGGAGATGTTGGTTTACATGTAGCTAAAGCTATGTGGGGCATTATGCAAAAACTAGGTGGTGAGTATCCTGAAAAACTTAGTACGGTTAATCAGGCGGATCGAGCTAAATGGTTGAGTGAGGCTTATGTGGCTGGCAATAAAGCTTATGAAGAAGATGCAGCAGTAAAACAACAAATCATTGCGTTCAATAAAAAAATCTATGGTTTGCATGACCAAAACGATCATGAATCAGCCTTTGCTCAAATTTACTGGGAGACCAGGCAATGGAGCTATGATTACTTCAGGTCTTTTTACAACCAAATCGGTATCGAGTTTGAAAAGTTTTACCCAGAAAGCGAAACCTCCAGCTTGGGTCTTTTAACAGTAAAGCAACATATAGGTGAGGTTTACGAAGAGAGTCAGGGTGCAGTGATATTTAATGGCGATAAATATAATTTACACACTAGGGTGTTTATTAATTCTGAAGGCTTGCCAACCTATGAAGCTAAAGACGTGGGCTTAATCATGAAAAAATGGCAAGATTACCACTTTGACTTATCGATTATTATAACCGCCAACGACATCATTGATTATATGAAGGTAGTTCTTAAAAGCATTGAATTATTCATGCCAGATCTACCCAAAAAGACTCTTCATATAACGCACGGTATAGTTAAACTAGCTCATGGCTCAAAAATGAGCAGTCGCAAAGGCAACATTGTCAAAGCTAGTGATATTATTGATGCTGCCAATAAAGCTAATTTTGCAGCAACCGCTAAAGACGATAAAAGAATAACTCTCGGTGCAATTAAGTATGCCTTTACCAAAAATCGTATTGGTGGAGATATTATCTATGATCCAGAGGAATCGGTTAGCCTAGAAGGCAATAGCGGTCCCTACATTCAATATTCTCATGCTAGAGCCCGATCAATTTTAAGGAAAGCTGAGCCGTTTGAGAAAAATAATTTAACAAACTTTGATGATTTGGAGCGACCTTTAATCAGTAAATTAACAGAATATAACGAGGTTGTTGAACGAGCGATTCATGATTTATCGCCGCATCATATTTGCACCTATCTATATGAGCTTGCCCAAACCTTTAATCGTTTTTATGAGAAAGCAAGAGTAATTGACGACCCTAGACAGGCTACCAGATTAGGTCTAGTTAAAGTATATGCCGACACCCTAAAAAAAGGTCTAAGTCTACTTGGTATCGAAGCACCTGATACAATGTAGTTGATTATTCAAGCAGTGTAGTTTAGATGAAGCAACGTTGCCCATGGGCCAAAAACGACGATTTGTATATTCGCTATCATGATCTGGAATGGGGAGTCCCAGTTCATGTGATAGCTTACTATTTGAATTACTCTGTTTAGAAGGGGCACAAGCCGGTCTTAACTGGTTAACTATATTAAAAAGACGCGAAGCCTATAGAGCTGCTTTTGATAACTTTAATATTCATAAAATTGCTAACTATGATGAACATAAGATAGGTAGCTTAATGAATAACCAAGCCATAATTCGTAATAGACTAAAAATAGAATCGGTTATCAATAACGCGCGTTTGGCAGTCAAACTACAAGAAGAATTTGGCAGCTTAGATAATTATTTTTGGCAATTTGTCGATAATAAAACGATTAAACATCATTTTTCTAGTGTTTTAGAAGTACCTAGTTTCGACGCCACAGCTATACGCTTGAGCCAAGATTTAAAAAGAAGAGGTTTTAAATTTATTGGACCGACAATTTGTTATGCTTTTATGCAGTCGTGCGGAATGGTGAACGATCATCTTAAAACTTGTTTCCGCTACTAAGACTAGGTAATATCGGTCATACTAGCGTACAATTAGACTGTGATTGAGGTTAAAAAACTATCGAAAACCTATAAAAACAAACTTGCTGTTGATGATATTTCTTTCAATGTTGAACCAGGCAAAGTGACGGGCTTTTTAGGGCCTAATGGTGCCGGTAAATCGACAACTATGCGGATGATGCTAGGGCTAAATAGTGGACAGGGCAGTGTACTATATGAGGGCCAGCCACTTCATGCTTACACCAAACCATCGGATATGGTAGGCATACTGTTAGAGGCTAAGGCTTTTCACCCCACTCGCAGTGCTCGCCAACATCTAAAAATTTTAGCAATTGAAGCCGGCACCGCTACGAGTCGAGTAGATGAAGTTCTGGAAATAGTTGGTTTAAGCAGCGAAGCCAAAAAAGGCCCAGCTAAATTCTCTTTAGGTATGAGTCAACGCTTAGGTTTAGCTGCTGCTCTTTTAGCGAGCCCTAAGTATTTAATTTTAGACGAGCCGGCTAATGGTCTTGATCCAGAAGGTATCGTTTGGTTAAGAGATTTCTTAAAAAACTACGCCGATAAGGACCATGGAGTTTTTGTGTCGTCTCATTTGCTTAGCGAAATGTCACAACTAGCTGACAATGTAGTAGTTATAGGTAAGGGTAAGCTGCTGGCTAACACTTCGATGAAGAACTTTATTGCCGGAAACGTAGCTAGCCATGTTTATGTTAGAGTAGATCAACTAGATAAGTTTAAAAGGCTATTAAACGAGCAAAAAATTGCCTTTGAACCGAAAGATAAAGGGCTGGAAGTCTATAAGACTAAAACTGACACCATTGGTAAATTAGCTTATGAAAATAAGATTTTAATTCTGGAGCTGGCTAACCAGAGAGCATCTTTAGAAGAGGCGTTTTTGGAAGTAACCGCTGGTAGCGAAGAGTTTGCAGGAAGAAGGTTAGGCTAAGATGAACCGACAATTAATAGCAGAATTTAGAAAAGTTTTTACTATCCGTTCGACTTACATTATCTTTGCCATCATGCTAGCTCTTTTAGTCCTTCTGGGGTTCTATGTCGGCGGGTGGCATACCAACAAGATTGATTTATTAGACCCAACTCACTTGTTTAATGTTGATTTACAAGCTATCAATGCACTAGCTATATTCCCAGCTCTAATAGGCGTATTATTGTTTACGCATGAGTTTAGGTACGATATGTCAGCTTACACAATTAGTTTAAGTAACAACCGTAACAAGGTGTTTTTGGCTAAGCTCTTGGTCATTAGCGTTCTAAGTTTAGCCGTGACGGCCATCGTTGGCTTGCTTGCCCCATTACTGACCAAACTTGGCATGAACGTGAATCATGTTCACCTGGTATATCAACATTTCTACTATGGTGCAATAATTTGGCGAGGGCTAATGTTCGGCTGGGGGATGTCAATGGCTGGTTTAGTTATTGCTGCGATCATCCGCAATCAAATTGGTGCAATCGTCACTCTTTTTATAGTGCCTGATACAGTCGAAGGACTACTAAGCATCTGGCTTAAAAAGAATACAGTTTACTTACCTTTTAGTGCTCTTCATCAAACGCTAGGTGCTGGTATCAATGTGGCTAATGCTAGTCTTTCTCATGCTCATGCCATGCTGGTTTTTCTGGCTTATCTATTTGTCTCACTAACGCTAGCTTGGCTACTTTTTAATAAGCGAGATATAGCTTAAACTAAAAATACGTTATACTCTGTAAAGTCATGAGAATATTACTGATTGAGGATGAAGCTCGAATTGCCCAGGCCATCAAGAGGTCTTTAATGACTGAGCATTTTGCTGTTGATGTTGTAGCCGATGCCGATAGCGGCCTAAGTTATGCCCTTAGCCCAGAGTACGATCTTATTATTTTAGACAGAATGCTGCCGGGTGATATTGATGGTCTGACCATTTGTCGAAAAGTTAGGCAAAACAAGATAACAACGCCGATCTTAATGCTAACAGCCTTAGGCTCTATGACAGATAAACTGACCGGCCTTGAAAATGGGGCTGATGATTATATGGTTAAACCTTTTTCAATGGCAGAACTAATTATGCGGACAAAAGTTCTACTTAGACGACCAAAGAGTTCAATTGGTCCAGTTGTTAAAGCTGGCGATCTTGAAATTAATTTAGAGACCTTTAGAGTCACCCTAAAAGAGCTTGACGTTAAATTGTCGCCTCGCGAATTCAAACTCTTAGCCTACCTGGCTCATAATAAGGATAAAATTGTGTCAAAAGATAGCATAATCCTACATGCTTGGGATGACGATGCCGACATTTTGCCCAATACGGTAGAAGTCTACATTGCTGCCTTAAGAAAGAAGTTCAATAAGGTTTTGCCAGGTAGCCAACGATTAATTAATACTGTTCATGGCTTTGGCTATAAGCTTGGAGATGATTAGTGTTTCGTTCGGCAATAGTTAAATTAACCACTGTTTACGTAGTCTTAACAATGGCCTTAAGTCTTATCTTTAGTTTTGTGTTTTACCACTTTGCTACCCATGAATTAAGTGAAGGCTTAAATAGCCAATTTCAGCAATTAGTTGATTTTGATCACGACAATACTAGCCTGCCTGCGCAAAATGAATTTAGCGATCGAAGCAATATCTTAAAAAAGGATCTTATCTATTTTAATCTGGTTGTTTTAGGTGGATCGATAGGGCTAGGCTTCTTTTTAGCTAAACGCACTTTAAAACCAATCGAGGAAACACATAATCAGCAGTTGAGATTTACGGCGGAAGCCAGCCATGAACTGAGAACACCCATAACGGCTATGAAGGCCGATACAGAATCGATATTATTACAAAAACATCCTTCATATAGACAGCTAGAGGAGACTCTACAAAATAATCTCAAAGACATTGACCGGCTACAAGCCTTAACGGAACACCTGCTATATATGGGTAAATTCAAATTCACCAAACCGGTTAATGGCCAGATAACTGACTTAAAGGAAGCCCTAAATGGAGTGACTAACCTAGTTAATCGTCAACAAAAGGATAAAAACAGACTAAAGATTAGTTGCCCTAAAGGCTTAAAGGCTAAGATTGATCCAACTGCTTTAGAGCAATTACTGACAATAGTTGTAGATAATGCTTACAAATATAGTCTAGCCGATCAACCGATTAAAATTAATGTTGAAGCCTCTAATGAAGCTATAGTCATAAAAGTTATAGATGAGGGAATCGGCATTTCCGTTAAAGACATGCCCCATATATTTGAGCACTTTTACCGTTCTTCTAGTAGTGAAGGACCCAACGCTAGTGGATACGGCTTAGGTTTGCCTCTGGCTAAAGACATTGCTGAGCACTACGGTGGCAGCATCTATGTTACTAGTGTGCAGTCTAAAGGCACAACCGTTACCATCAAATTAAAAAAGGCTTAATAATCAGAAAAATTACAGGAATTTACCAGATAATAGCCTCATTATTACAAATTAAGACGGAAAATTTATGAATTTAGCAAAAAAAGTTACGATTGGTTTCGCTGTGCTGATTATCTTTGGTATCTATAGTGTTGGCATAAGGCATGTGGCTCCAGTTTTAACAAAACCAGCTTCTCTAAAAAAAGCCAGTGCCAATAATAGCGCATCTTCCGGCTCGGGTACACCCCCTGCTAATGGTAATAGTAATGCTAATACTACATCTAGTCAGTCTAGCTCTGCAACATATAAGGACGGCACATACACCGGCAGTGTGGCTAACGCCTACTACGGTAATGTCCAGGTTCGGGTGATTATCAGTGGCGGCAAAATAACTGATGTTAAATTCCTGCAATACCCAAATTCTCACACAACATCAGTGATCATTAACCAACAAGTCATGCCTTATTTAAAACAAGAAACAATTCAAGCTCAAAGCGCAAACGTACAACTGATTACGGGAGCTACTTTTACTTCACAAGCATTTGTTCAATCACTTCAGGCGGCATTAAGACAGGCTTAAAATGAAGGCCACAAGAATTATAATGGGAATGCCTATAACTATCGAAGTCAATCATAAAAATAGCAGCGCTAAGATTAAAGACTGCTTCAACTATTTTAAAGATATAGATAGTCGGTTTAGTACCTACAAAAAAACTAGTGAGGTCAGTTTACTAAATCAGGGTCATAAAACCAACTTATCTTTAGATATGCAACTTGTCCTAGATTTATGCGATAAGACCGCAAGGCAAACCAACGGATTTTTTCAAATATATAAAAAAGACGATACCATAGACCCTTCAGGCCTGGTAAAGGGTTGGGCAATCCAAAATGCCGCTAATCAACTATTGCTTAACAAGTTAACCGATTTCTACATTGAAGCAGGTGGAGACATTCAAGTCTATGGCTTGAATCAGCAAAGACAGCCCTGGGAAATTGGTATTCGTAACCCATTTAATATTGCAGAAATTGTTAAGGTGATTAGGCTAACTAATGCCGGTGTGGCAACCTCAGGTAACTACATAAGAGGTAGTCATATCTATAATCCCTTAGATGGCTATAAGTCACCAGTCGGTATCGCCAGTCTAACAGTCATAGGCCCCAATGTTTACCATGCAGATCGTTTAGCAACAGCTGCCTTCGCTATGGGCGAGGTAGGCATTAATTTTATTGAAAGGCTTAAAGGATATGAGGCTTATATGATTAATACTAAAGGCATAGCAACTTTAACTTCAGGATTTAACCAATATGTTTCTTAAGTTTTTTAATCCCATAGACAAATTGATTAATGGCGTATCAATGTATAGGCTACTGCTTTACTATCTTGTAGGCTTACTTATTGTAGCGATTGGACTTAGCGCTGTTAAAGACATGCATTATAGTCCAATCCAAATAGGCCTTAGTGCTATCATTGCCGTAATTGCTTGTTGGATTATTAATTTAGTATTTGCCCGTATTTTTGAGGCTCCTATTAATCCGGAGTCGTCGATTTTAACCGGGCTTATAATTGCCCTGATTATACCGCCAACTCTTAACAACTTCGGTATCCTATTCGTTTTAGCAGCTTCAGGGCTGGCAATTGCCTCAAAATATATTTTAACAATCGGCCAAAAACACATTTTTAACCCTGCAGCCATAGCGGTAGTTTTAACCTATTTTGGTTCTAATCAGGGTGCAAGCTGGTGGATGGGCACAGCAATGATGTTACCGTTTGTGTTAATTGGCGGCATACTAATAACTAGAAAGCTTAGAAAAGAGCACATGGTCATCACTTTCTTAGTTGTTACGGCTATAACTACTGCTGTATATTCTGTAATAGATAAATCAGGCGTGCTGCTAAACTTGAAAAACATGACACTAAGCTCACCGGCTTTCTTTTTAGCTTTTGTAATGCTAACTGAGCCGTACACTTCGCCAACGACGCGCAATAAACAACTTGTCTATGCTGGTATAGTGGGCTTTCTAATTGCGCCACAGGTCCATCTCGGTTCGGTATATACAACTCCAGAGATAGGGTTAGTAATAGGTAACATCTTTGCCTACCTGGTATCTTCAAAAACCAAGCTGTTCCCAATACTGAAAAATAAGATCCAAATAGCTAGAGATACAGTTGAATTTGAGTTCTTACCAGGCAAGCAATTCGCTTTTGAACCTGGGCAATATATGGAGTTTACCTTACCTCATGAGAATCCGGATAATCGGGGTAGTAGGCGTTGGTTTACCATTGCTTCTTCACCTACCGAGCCAACTCTAAAAATAGGTGTTAAGTTTTATGAGCAATCGAGTAGTTTTAAAGAGGCTATGCTAGACATAAATCAAAACTCACAAATTGTAGCCGCTCAAATTGCCGGTGACTTTGTCTTGCCAAATGATCCAGCACAAAAACTGGTTTTTATTGCCGGGGGCATAGGTGTTACACCTTTTAGGAGCATGGTTAAATACTTAATCGATAATCGGGAAAATCGGTCAGTCAGAATGCTTTATGCCGTTAAAACTAAAGCCGATATAGCCTATAAAGACGTATTTGAAGAGGCTAGAAGTGCTATCGGTATGAAAACACTCTATGTTTTATCTGGTAAAGAAGAGGCCAATCAAAAAAATATGATCAATGGCCTTATCAATAAACGTTTATTACAAAGAGCAGTACCGGATTATGAGGAGTGCCTGTTTTACATATCCGGTACTCATGATATGGTCGAGAGCGTTGAACTGGCGCTGCTCAGCATGGGAGTTCACCACCATAATATAAAGATGGACTTCTTCTCTGGCTACGCTTAATCAGCTTTACTTCAATACTAGAATTTGGTTAAGAACCGTAAAATAGGCTAGAATAACAATATGAACCCCGAAATTCCATTTGTTGATAACGGTTCAGGCTATCCTACCCTGGAATCAGTCAATAACGCCCTAGATGTGTTTGGTCTTAGTTCTGTAAAGGACGTAGACACTTCTTTTAGGGGGGAAGAGGGAAATGTACCTGAGCTTATAACTAAATGCAAAATTGAACATTTGACAAAGGATTGGCCAAAGATGTTCATGAGCTATTTAGTAGCTATAGTTTCAGAAGAAGGAAAATCGTAAATTTATGGCCCAAGCTGAAGCATTAACTGGGCTAGATTTAGAAGTTAATCAAGCAATTGAATCTGGCAATTATTTAGCTGGGCTTAGTCAGCCAGATAATCACCCTCAATTTCTAAATGTTACAACTTCAGAATTTGATCAGGCAGTCGCAAAAGGCGAGTGTCCCTTCTTGAACGGCTTAGGCAATACTGCCATAGAAGCTATGAGAGAATCTTATCAAATAATAGAACAGGGTGATTTAAAAGGTTTTAAGTCATTGATCGATAACTTGGCGGAATCAGCTAAACAAAAAAGCTTATCTAACGAGGGCAGTAAAGCTCAAATAGATCCGATAGTCAGACTACAGACTAATAAAGTCAGTGACACCATGACCGTTAAACCATCTAAGATTAAGCAAGAACTTATTGATATAGGCCATCGACAAGCTGAAATTGACCACTTAAGCCATAAAATTTCAGATGAACCATCTAAAATCATTGGTTCTAGTGAGCAAAAATTGACAGCCAAACCTAATCAGGCAAACGAACAATTAAAGAAAACCATGGATATTTCAAAACGACCTATGCAGCAACCAAATGGTCCCAATGTAGCCAAGACTAAGCCCAAAGAAGAGAGCAGTATATCTAAGCCAAACTTAATCGCCAAACCTACTAGTAAGGTAAAAGAACAATTAGGGGCAATACGGCCTAACAGTAAGCCGGCTAAGCAAAACTTCCAACCAGCTTTCTCTTGGCTTAAGCAAATTGCAGTTAAACCTATAGCCAATGTGTTTAAACCAAAAATTTTAATTGAAAAGCCAGACTTATTAGAAAAGTCTATAGACATCAATTTAGCTAGTCCTATGACTGCTGAAGCTGCTGAGGTAGCAAGTGATAATCTGCCCATCGACTTAAGTTTTAACCAAAAAGAATGGCTAGTAGAGCCATATCAGTCAACCGATGAAACTCATCTTGCTCCTGAGGGTGATCTAACGAGCGCGATAAAGGCAGACAGCTTAGACGCTACAGCCGAACAAGAAGCAGCCTATATTGTTTCACTAGAGGAAAATCAAGTCAAAGTCAAAATAGGGGAATTAATAGAAACGATAGAGGACTTAGAGCCTAACCAGTCCGAGCTACTACTAGATATTAATACCAGCCTGAATCGACTGGGCATACTAAAAGAAGATGATCCGGTTGATGAAAAAGCAGACGAAGTCAGCCTAGTCGAAGCTAAAATCAAGCATTTATTTAATAGTCTTAAGCTAGATTATAAAGAAGAAGATATTAAACAATTTATTGTTTTATGCCAAAACAAAGTCGCTCAAACTAAAAAAGGATTAAGTGTAGATATTGTTGATTTAGAAAAATTAGGCACACATGAGGCTAAAAAGTTTAAAAATAGTTTTATCTATGGTGTGTCATCAAGAAATCAAGCCTATCTTTTAGTTGGTAGGTTAGCGATTAATTTTAAATTTAACTAAAACTTAAGCCACCCTTAACCTGTTAAGTTTATAGATAATTGATCTATTTAGGATAAATGATTTGCTTCGGTATGACGCTTATTGATACCGTTTTTTAAATTAGTAAAGCCTAGACTTTGAAAGAACATCATAGCTTGATGTGATCGGTTACCGCTATGGCAGTATAGAATAATCTCTGTATCTTTCGGCGTTTGAGTAAGCAAATCATGCTCCCTACTAAGCTTTGATAAAGGTAGATTAACAGCTCCTTTAACATGACTGATTTTAAATTCGATTGGTTCCCTAACGTCGATAATTAATTTTGCCATACTACCCTTTCTTAAATGATTTATAATTAGTTTAATGTAAATCATTTACAATAGCAAATAAAATATATATAATGCTTTTATGGTCGATTATAAAATAGGCAACAGTCGTCAAACCAAATATTGTAAGGCTCTGGTTGAGTCTTTAACTAAAATGGGACATGCTACTAATCTTGAACTTCTACAAGACCTACGGCAGCTCTACCCTAATCTAAGCGCTACGACTGTTCACAGAGCTACTGCCAGATTAGCCAGTCGCGATCAAATTGGTATTGCCCCAGCTAATAAACGCGGCTCAACTCGTTATGACATTAACTCTAGTCAACATGATCATTTTTTGTGTCAAGCCTGCGATAGATTAGTAGATATTGATATAAAGGATCAACTACAGCCTTTACTAGAACAATCGTTAAAAGGTTTTAGCTTATCTAGCCGATTAACTATTGCTGGCCGTTGTCATAGCTGTCAATTAACCTAAAAAATAAGGAGGATATATGAAAATAACAGTATATAGTACTAAAACTTGCGGGTGGTGCCAAATGTTAAAGAGTTGGTTAAAAGAACAATCTATCGAATTTACAAACTATAGTGTTGACGAAAATCCGTTTGCTGCTCAAATGATGATAAATTTGAGCGGTCAATTAGGTGTACCCTTTAGTACGATTGAGTATGACGATGGACGATTAGAGAAGATTGTCGGTTTTGATCGTCAAAGATTTGAAAGTCTCTTGACAAAGTAGTGTCAAAAAATAACTTCAGTGAATAACTTTGACACTCAACTAAAATTAACAAAAGCTAAACTATTCGTTTTTGGGCAAGCAATACTTCTTCTACTGTTAATCTTTAGTCGTTCACCAATAGAACTTAGTCTAGTTTCGTTTACTCCAGTTGGCATTGGGCTAGAAATTCTTGGGGCTTTAGGTGTTTTAGCCTCAGCTTTCAGCCTAAAGCATTCACTGACAGTAATGCCTCTCCCAAAACAAGACAGTACTTTGGTAACAACCGGGCTATACAGATTCTCGCGGCACCCAATGTATGCCAGTGTTCTAGCTTTTAGTTTAGGCTTAAGTTTACAGAGCGGCGAAGCATACAAATATCTACTGTTCTTAATGCTTCTAATCTTGTTTTACTACAAATCCCAATATGAAGAAAGCTTTTTGCAGGAAAAATTTGTAGGCTATAAACACTACTCAAAGACAGTGCCTAGATTCGTACCATTCAGAATCAAACACTTAAGGCGACAAAATAAGTCTATTTAAAAGTGTTTTTAGAAGCTGCTAGTTTGGCTACTAAGCTGATTGCTATCGGTAGTGTTGGAGCTAATACCCGCTTGGTTGAGTGCTGACATAGCACTATTTAAGTCAGAGGCACTATTAATCTGGGGTGCTGCCGGAGTTGAGGTTGTAGGAGACTGATAAGTCGATCCATTATTGAGGGCAGTATTTGAGCCACTACTTTTATGACCCTTAATCACTAAGTAACCAACTGCTACTATCGCTACTATAATTACCACGATTATGATTGCCTCAAAAAGAGCAAAACCGGATTTATTTAACTTTTTCATTAGTTAGTACCCCCTTGTGTGTTACTGGTTTGAGTTGATCCAGATACGGATACGCCATTAGCCGTAGCAACAGCTACTATAAGGTTCTTAACCGCAGTCCTAAAGTTCTGAAGGTCGGCGATCGAAGCTTTCAAATAACCCTGAAATGCTTCAACCATACCCTTAGGATTAACCGATGAGCAGTTAAAGCTACTATTATTCTTCATGATCGCAAGGTCGCTATTTGCTTGAGTCTTAGCACTGGCTATATTAGCAACTAACTGATTGTAGTTGCTAACAGTTTTGCTCTTGGTGGTGTAAAAAGTTTCGACCCTCACCGCAATGGTACTAAACAGCGTGAGTTGATTCTGGGTGCGAGTGTTAATTCGGTTAATGATGTTAGTAACCGCGTTTTGACGGTTTTGACAGGCTCTAAGCTGAGCTGCCGCTAAGTGCGTTTGACCATTACTACTAGCTTGAGCAGCATTATTAGAAGCGTGACTATTACTATTTGCGCTTACATTAGCCGATAGGCTGCCAGACGTAGAGGCAGCGCTAGTGTGGGCAGATACGCTAGTGCCAGCCTGAGCTTTGGCGCTAGCCTGAGGCGGCAAAGCCATTGCTGAGGCTGTGCCAATTAGTACTAGGCCTAAAATAGTTCCTAAAATACCAATTTTGCGAGAATATCTTTTCATGACCTTTAATATCCTTTTAAATTATTATATTTCAAACTTTAAGCTTAAGCATATATTCTGTCAAGTATAAATATAACTGACAATAACAAACACATAATTATAGTTTGCTTTTACATCCATAAACCAATCGGCTTAGTTCTCAATAAACCAGAGCTTTAAAACCGTTAAAAAATAGCTTGACTAATTTTAGACGAGACAGCTAGTCGGCCTTAATCTTTTGCTTAAGCAGTTCTAGTATTTTGGTCTGATTCTTTAGCTCTAAAGCTTGGCTTTGCAGTTCTTCCATCTGTTTTTCCTGTAAGTTAGCCAGGTAGGTAAGAGTCTTATGGTCGGTTTCAGCTTTAGCGTCTTGCTGTTGCTGAATCACGTTTTGACCTACCATAATTACTGGTAATAAAACTAGCTGGAAAAAGGTTTGGGCTATCCAAGAGATTAAAGCAATTAAACTGGCTGAAATAAGCCAAGTGGGGAAGGTGTGTTGAAGCGCTGGAAAGACACCCGATAAGACTGCGGGTAGGGAAACAAACGTTAGTAAAACGAATATGTAAGCTGTCCACATTGAACCTATTCCCTTAGTAATCTTAACGGCTACCTCGCTATTAATTTTATTAAGGCCGTTTAAGTCTCTTTGGAGTAGTTTATTGGGGTGTATGACATTATCGTTTGGTTTTAAGACGCTCATAGTATTATTTAAGCATACTTTTTTTGACAAACACATTTTTAATTTAGGCACACTAAAATTAAAGTGTAGCAAAAATTTAAACTGATTTTAGGTTATCTGTTGATAGCTTGATTAACAAGACACCAAAAACTATTTTGCTTTTGAAAGACGTCCAACCCCGATTAAAACCAGTATAGCCATAACAACTGCACCTACAAAAGCTGTAATCGATACCCATTCAGCTATCTGGCCAAAGGTCCAGTATGAATATCCATCACCAAGAAGCAACCCACGTAAAGTCTCTCCCTGGAACAAAGTTTGCTCTTCAGCCTTTAATTGGCTGTTGGTTGGGTTAGCTAAAGCTTCGTTACTGACTTGAGCATAGGTCTGTCCATCCGCAACTTTAGTTAAGTGATAAGCAATAAAATTATCTGCATAAACTTTTGCCTGAGTGCCGTTAACAAGCTGCTGGCCAGCATACTTATTCATCTGTTTTTGGTCGTTGGCAGGTAGTTCAGCGATGGCAGCGCTACCCTTTGGAGGGAAGAATATTTGCTGAGATTTCAATTGCGTCTCAACACTGGACTTGGCAAAGGAACTAGCTTTCCAAGCTAATCCGCCAATTATGACCAGCACCACTGCCATTACTACGCCAAGCAGTACAAATACTTTATCTATTATTTTTCTGTCTGTTTTTGCCATGATTTATTCCTTTGTATATTAATCAACATAAATATATTACTTCAGAGAAATTAGACTGTCTAGTATTTAACCCAAGTAACTGATAGCTTAACCGCCGTGTGCAAAATCCGGGTAATCAGTCATGCCGCCATCAACGAATATTGTGCGCCCAGTTACATAAGATGCTACATCACTTACTAATACTACCGCCATACGTGCGACTTCTTCTGGCTCACCAATACGATGCAGTGGAATTTTTTCTAGCAAGTCATCCAAGCCTGCCTGGTTATTCCAGACATTCTGGTTAATGGTTGTCTTGATAGCGCCTGGTGCTAAAGCCAGAACTCGAACATTGTATGGTGCGGCTTCCTGAGCCAGCGTTTTAGTCAACATACTTATGCCGGCCTTGCTGGTGGTATAAGCGCTGTGGCCAGTCCAGGCAATCAGTTCATGGACCGAAGAAGTGCTTAGGATAACCCCGCTCTTTTGGGGGACCATTCGCTTTAACGCCTGACGGGCGCAGTAAAAGTTGCCCATCAAGTTAATGTTCATTACTGTTTCCCAATCCTTAATCTCTACATCCCAGCTATCGGCTTTTACTCCGTCTATTCCGGCATTGTTGATAAGAATGTCGATACCTCCCCAGGCTTCATCAAGCGTTGTGAACATCTTAGCAACTAAATCGTAACTTGATACATCGGCTTCAATGCTGATTGCTTCGCCACCACTATTTTGTATATCATGCACTATTTGTTCGGCAATTTCAGGGTGACTAACGTAGTTAATTGCTACTTTAGCGCCTGCCTTGGCTAGCTCCAGGGCAATGGCTGCACCGATGCCTGAATTGCCTCCAGTCACTAGCGCTCGTTTACCGGTTAATGTTATCTCCATGATTGCTGCTTATCCGACAGTATGATAACAGCCAGGTTGGCATAACACAAACGGCATAGGCTATACTTATTAACATGCATTGGCAACAAACCGTACTTGCACTGGGCCAGGTGGTGTTTATTGTGGCACTTTTGCCATCAGTATTTAGCAGCGATAAACCAGAGATCTGGACATCGATTATTACCGGTCTTGTTGCGCTCAGTATCGCGGTTACATATACGACTATGAGCCTACCGATAGCGGCTATATCGGCCTTTTTAAATTTTGTATTTTGGTCAATTTTAGCTATTCAAAAATATAGGCAAATCAAGCAATCTCAGCAAGCTAAAGCTTTACGCAATACGAAATAGGCGAGTCTAAATTAGAGCTACATAGCCCCCTATTTATATGCCTTAATTATGCCTAGTATGGTGCTAGTTTAACTTAAGAGCAGGCTTTTACGTACTGAAAACAAAAACCTTCTTCTGATGTTCCTATATAGCTAAAAAGCTATTTGTTTAGACTGATAAATAAAAGATAGAGGCATATTAAGCAATCCGGCAAAAGCCGTGCCAATAAACGCAAACAATATGTAAATTGCAGCCGCTACCTTTACCTCAACCACTAACTTAAAGGCTAATTCTTATCCTGCAACCAATGAAGATCAACATAGACGTTACTACCTATAGTGAAGTTATCGCTTAAGCCTAGCGGCAATAGCGTACTGCATAAAATAGGTTTCTAAAGTTGGATCAATTTTGCTGGTTGTTATTGACTCTGCAAATAGCTCTCGTGCGTACAAGAGTTCCTTTAAGCCAGCTTGTTGTTTAATTGCCCAAAGTCGTGCAGTTTCGTCGATTAAGTCTAGCCCGCGATAAAAGGCAGCTTGAGATTGTTTAGTCTTGCCTTGACGTTTGGCGTTTAGGGCACGTTTGACCTCTAAACCAATATTACCCATCTGATCGAACAGACTCATCTCAGCCCATTTCTTAGCGTCAAATCTATGCTCAATCATGGACAACCTCTTCCACGATTGCAATAACTTGTTGCCTAACCTTCGGGTCTAGGATATTTGTCGAAGTATTGCCTTGCCTGGGCCGTATATTAATCATAGACTCAAACTCTATGAAATCGTCAGTTCCGTACTCAGAAGGATGCAAGTTTATACCCCAAATATCTTTTTGATCGGAACCGTTTTCAAGAAGGTATGCCTCACCATCTGCATGCATGCCCATATCAATGATAAAAATATTTTTGACGATATCGATATCAGCTTTCACCAAGCTGCCATACATTTGCTCGGCCATTTCAGACAACTCGGACACACTTATACTTTTGACAACTTTCATAGCAACAGTATATCAAACAAACTCTCCATAACAGGGGAGTTATAAGTAGGAAAACAGGGCGTGCAGTAGTTAGGAGACTGCATAGGCCTAATGACAATGCCCATGTTGGATGAAATATTAAAGAGGCGTGACATTATTGGACGGTTCTATCGTAGTGATTTCTAGCTATCATAACTTTGATTAAGCTCAACCGTACAATTGGCTATGCGAACCTATAAGTGCAAAAATAACTATCGTATCCCCATCCATTATATATAGTGCCCGAATATCCCCACTTACACTCATGCTCCAATAACCTTTATATTTGCCTTTAAGCGGATGAACCTTAAGCATTGGTAGTGTGGGATCTAAAGCAAATAATCGTACTCGCTCATCAAATTGCAGCTGTAGTTTATGAGGTAGTTTTTTATACTGCTTTTTGAACTTGGGCAAATAGCGAATAGTCATAGCTCTATTTTTTAAGGTCAGCGAGAAACTCTTCGACACTATCAAACTCTTTGCTTGCTTTACCCCCCTTAAGCTCAGCTTCAACCTCTTCTATGAGTTTCTCTAACTTAGGAGTCATTTGTTCAGGAGCATACAGCTCAATACGACGAGTGGCTGATACTTGCCGCAGGTAAGCGTTAACTAGTGTGCTCAGAGTGAGCCCGGCGCTATTGGCCACTTCCTGAGCAGAAGCTTTTACGTCTTTATCGATTCTTACGCTTATGACTGTATTCATACTACAGAGTATATTACCTGTAGTATATCGTGTCAACTGGCTAAATCTAAAAAAACTCCCGAAGAAGTTTTTTATATTGCTTATACTTGGAGGGCCATCGTAGATGCTATCGCAACTACAATTCAGTTTTCAACAACAAACACAACAGCTTCTAATAAATCACGAGCTGTGTATATTGCGTCCGGCGAGATAACGTCGTGATTTGGAGCTGTCTTAACTAAAATACTGCCCTTACAACCCGCATTTATCCCTGCTAGTATGTCAGATTGACTATCGCCAACCATATATATTTCAGATAGGTTTAAATTAAAATCTTTAGCAGCTTGTAATAACATACCCGGTGCGGGTTTACGCAAATCACTTATTGCTCCAGGCGCTTCATTATTCATATACGTTTTAAGTATATGAATTCCACTTTCTGAGAATTTATCTAATACTACAGAGTGTATTTTCCAAAAGTCTTCTTCGCTAATTCGTCCTTCGGCAATACCTGCTTGGTTAGTGATAATAACTACGTTAAAGTCATTGTCAGCTAAATATCTAAGTGCTTCTATGCTATCCGGGAATAATTCTATTTTTTCAATACTATCTACACGCTCATCAGCGGGGTCAACTATTAGTGTGCCATCTCGGTCAAGAAAGACTGTTTTCATAAGTACATCTTAACAATAAAAAACTCCTTGAAACAGAGTTTAAACATAAGCGTTATGGAGGGCCACCGTGCACGCTATCGCAACTGAAATAAAGAACTTCGGATCAAGTTTGTGCATCTATGATATTAAGCCCATCTAATCCTGAGTTAAGGATATTGCCATCGCTTGTTATGAGTGTCATGTGCCTAGAAATCGCCAGAGCAGTAATAGCAAAGTCGAATGGATCTGCTTGAGGCATATTTTTCTGCTTCACAAATTGTCTTGCAGCCAACGTGTCGTATCTTAGCTCTAAAAGCCTGCCTTCAGAAATTTCTTTATCAACATCACTAAACTCTATTTCTAATTTACCCAGCCTAACCTTAATGCTACATTCAAATATGCTTAGATTTGATACATAGACTTTATTTGAAGGGTTTGCTATAACTCCTCGTGCTCTTGTGCCTAAACGTTTATCATCAGACACCCACCATATAAAAGCGTTGGTATCTAAAAGAATAACCACTCTACTTGGCCTTTACTGTATCCCAGAGACCAATCATTGGAGCGTCGAAGTCATCACTTGCCCAAATTTTACCCTTAAGAGCACCAGGTACTCGTGGTTGTTGAGCTTGAGCCAAGGGAACAATCTTAGCAACAATCTTGCCGTGTTTGCCAAGTAGTATTTCCTGGCCACTAGCAACCTTGTCTAGATACTTAGAATAATTTGTCTTGAGGTCGTGAACGTTTATTACATCTGACATAAGTTAATAATAGCAAAACGGACTAAGTTAGTCAATATATTTATTGGAGGGCCAGGAGGGACTTGAACCCTCGACACCCTGCTTAAGAGGCAGGTGCTCTAACCAGCTGAGCTACTGGCCCATAACTACCAAAAAACAGTATCAAAATAGGCCTGTTTTGGCAAGATAAGACTACCTAGTATATAATTTTAACAAAATGAAATTATTAAATGGCCTGGAACTTGCCGGGTATATTAAAGAACGTCAAGCTAAACAGGTAAGATCTTTAAGACAAGCTTTTAATATATACCCAAAATTAGCAATAATAGTTACGATTGATCATCCTGCTATAGAAACTTATGTTCGTCTTAAACAGGCTTATGGTCAGGACATACTAGTCGATGTAGACGTCTATAAAATTCAACAAGAACAAGTAAACGAAACCCTTAAACAACTAAATCAGTCTAGTAAAGTACAAGCCATTATTATACAATTGCCTCTCGCTAACCCGCTTGAAACCGATCAAATAATTAACCTCATTAACCCATCTAAGGACGTTGATGGCTTAAGTTTAAAATCAGAGTTTGAATCAGCTACGCCTATGGCGATACTTTGGCTACTTGGTGGTTACAATATTGAGCTCAACAATAAAAATATTCTACTTGTGGGACAAGGTAAACTCGTCGGCGCCCCTTTGCTCAAAATACTTAATAGTTCAGGCATAGAACCAACGGTAGCCGATAAAAGCACTCAAAATTTAAAAAGCCTAAGCCTACAGGCCGATTTAATTATTACTGCTACAGGGACCAAAGGTCTCATAACCTCAGATATGTTAAAGCCGGGGGCTATTGTTGTTGATGCCGGTGTAGCCAGTGAAGAAGCTAAGATATTTGGCGATGTAGATGTTAGTGTTTATGACACAAGAGACGATTTAACAATTACTCCCCTAAAGGGAGGAGTCGGCCCTTTAACGGTTTGCGCTCTGTTTGAAAATGTTATACGTGCCTGCCAAAAACAGCTTGAATCATAAATTCCCAAAACGACTTTTTAATAGATCGTACATAGCTTGAGGCATAGCGTGTTCGTGCCATGCTTTGTAATCATAATCTGGGGGTATATCGAAATGATACTGTTTCAGCTCGGGGTAAATGTTTGTAGCTAAACGCATGGCCGTTCGAGCTTCTTTAACTTCGCCAACGCAATCCAGGGGCTTATCGCCCTCTATGCCAAGCAGTTTTAGGTAGGTAGGCTTAACCGAATCATCTAGTAGTAAATTGTGTCCATGCCATAGTTTTTCCAGTTTTAGGCGTTCAATAAATGGTGTTAGTATCAAAAACACAAAAGCACATTTTGGACATTGGCCACACCAGAATAAATGATCTTGATGCAAGGTGAAAGCTCGGTTGCAACTACTGAAATAGGGGCTGTATTTATCAAAAAAACTGGCAAAAAATTCGGCAATTCTCAATTCACTGAAAGGCCGAAGCAGTGAATAGTAGGCTACACTATCACCAAATAAAACAGTTAAGATAGTTTGAAAATCCTTTTCAAATTCTAAGGACTTAGAGTATTGATGATTAATTGCCACCCCTTCATACAGTAGACTCGGTTCACTAGCCGAACTTTCATTAGAGACTATAACCTCCCTATAACCGCTCAAGATAGCTACAATAACGCCAGTAGCTGCAAAAATGGCCGAAATGGGTATGTGCCCATTAAGGGCATCTTGCTGGTTAAGCTGCATAATCAGTGGATCCCAGGTTCTTTCTACCCAAAAATGATTTAGCCCAACCTGATCGACTAGTGGTTGAAGCTTAGTTTGGTGGTTTAGACTCCAGGTTGCTACTTTCTGTAGATCTCTTAAAACTTCTACCGATAGTAAACTATCCTTACCGCCACCCAGACCGATTAACTGACCAGATAAATTACTTAACTCTAAAGCTTGAAAATCTGGGCTGTTAACTGGGAAGCTAATTTGGCTGTTAGGATCAAGCGAGTTAACATAAAAAAATTCTCCTAGGCCCTTTTGGTACGTTTTATTCAAAAAAAGACCGAATTGTTGGTCAATTTTACCCTTATCAACTTTAATATTAGGGCTTAAGTAAAGTTTGTAATACGATACACCAGCCAGGAAAAAAAGCAGCTGGATGGCTCTATCCAAAATAGCTTCATCGTAAGCTTGGAATTTAAAATTAAATTTGTAGGTTTCGTGAAACTCAAGTACATCGTCATAACCATAAACCAGATCTAATAAACCGGTATTCGGATCAAAATAGTAGTTTTTAAAGACAAAGCTTACGTATTTACTCATAAGGCCTTAACACAGTCCTTAAACTGATTACCTCTATCTTCAAAGTTTTTAAACATATCAAAACTGGGAAAGCCAGGCGATAACACTACGGCATCATTTGCTTTAGCTAAAGCCTTAGCTTGATTAACGATATCAGCCATGGTCTTTAAGTGATTACCCATATAAAAATCAGTATAACCAACTTTTGCCAAAGCCTTAGCCAATCTTTCAGCACTTGCCCCAATTAACATAAGTTTACGAATGGAAGTAGCCTCCCTTTTGACTAACTGACAAAACGATTCAAGCTCCAACATCCGGTCAAAACCGCCGATGATTAGTACTTTAGGCTGTTTGATGGCCAAAATGGCTGCCTCGCTCGCCTTTAGCTGAGAGGCAAAAGAATCGTTGTAGTACTTAACGTGGTCTACTTCTCTAACAAATTCTAAGCGGTGCTTTAGGCCACTAAAAGAAGTCAGCACTTGGTGAGCAGCCTGAACGTCCTGAACATGTTGCCAGACGGCTGTCACTGCCGCGCAAATGTTTTGCCAGCTATGCTCGCCAATCAGTTTTAGATCACTTACGGAACAGATAGTTTTATCGTCAATAACAATCTGGTTGTTTTTAACTTCGGCTCCAGGAGGTTCAAAAAAGGGGATTTTCTGTCCCTGACTAGCGGCTGCAATCTGCCTTGAAAACTCACTTTTAGGATAAAATATCGCCAAACTGTCTTTGGGTTGGTATGCAAAAAGATTAGTTTTAGCCGCAATATAATTTGACAACGAACCGTGCCAATCCAAATGTTCAGGCACCACCATTAAACAAACTGCCGTTTTAGGTGAACTAACCTTGAGATCGCTTAACTGGAAACTCGAAAGCTCTAACACCACAAATGTCTCAGGACTGATTGACGATAATAGACTTAGCATAGCTACGCCAATGTTGCCGCCTAGGACAACCTGACAGTTGCTGGCCGCCAACATCTTGGCAATCAGAGTAGCAGTTGTCCCTTTGCCTTTAGTACCAGTTACCCCAATTATTTTTTGGCTAGGGCATACTTTTAAAAACTCATTTAGTTGAGTAGTGATTAAGTGATCAATATTGTCATTAAACTCAGTCAGCTTATTAGGTGGTAAACCGGCGCTTCTAACAATCAGATCATATGAAGACAAATTACGGAAGGCTTGACTACCTAAAACTGACTTAACCTTATTTGGCAACACTAAATCTGGCTTTTCGTCTAACACGACTACTTCATGACCTAAAGCTGAAAAGTATTCAAGCGAGGACTGTCCTTCTATGCCAAAGCCTGCAATCGCAACCTTCACGCTATCAGCTCACTGTCTTCTTTACCAGTTCAGCGACTTGTCGTGGTGTCATATCGGCCTTAAGAATAATACCGTTTACGCCCATTTCTTTAACACTACTGGGTATTTCCTGCTCACCCATGTTAGTTAAGACAATAACTTTAATGTTTTTACCCCATTCGGTCTGCCTTAATTGCTTAAGCATTTGGTCACCGTTCATCTCTGGCATCATTAAATCTAAAAGGATTATATCCGGTTGCATTTTCTCGGCTAATTCTAACCCTAATTTACCGTTACCGGCTGTTTGTACTTCATAGCCTTCGCTTTCAAACTTAAAACGATACATTTGTGAGATAGTTTCGTCGTCTTCGATTATGGCAATTTTAGGCATATTACTCCATTTAAAAGTATACTAATATAAGCAGTATAAAATGTATTAGAAGCTAAAGCTAGGGGGGAGCATTAGATGTCAGATCCGGTTCATGATTTTAATGCCTTTAGTGTCGATCAAGCTACCCTAGAAATTAGTCAGTCTTTAGGTAAATTAGCCTCTCAGCCGGAGAGTTCACTAAATAGTTTATCCAAAAACATAGCCGATATTATCGGAGGTCTGCCTGGGGTGGTTCTGGCAGCAATATTTATTAAGCCTGAAGATAGTGACTACCTTAGTTTAAGCGGTTATTACTCAGATAAACCAATCAGTCTAGCCAAACCTTTGCATTTTAAGTTTAGTGACCATTGGTTCAGTAAAAACCAAAGTCTGATGCTTGACTCAAACACAATTAACGCTCAAGCTGCGGCTAAATTCCTTGATTGGTCAATCGATCGCCTAGAACATAACGATCAAAAACTGGGCGTAGAAACTATTTTAGTTATTTGTCTAAAAAGTCGTGGCCATTTTGTCGGCATAATAGCAGTTGGCTTCAATTATGCTACTCAGTCTAGTGATCCAGCAGTAGCCGTCATAAACACTGTTCAAGGCCTAATTGCCGCTCAATTAAGCGGTCTTATAGCTGAGCAAAATAGCCATTACTATAAAAAGCGCTTGAATGACTATAGCCATAAAATGACGGCACTCGACGAAATTAAGGATGATTTTATTAGTATGGCCTCACATCAGCTCAGAACTCCTCTAACAAGCGTTAAAGGCTATATTTCCATGATCTTAGAAGGCGATGCCGGCAACATTAATCATGACCAAAAAGTAATGCTGACTCAGGCTTTTGCCAGTTGTCAACGCATGGTATATATAATTTCAGACTTACTTAATGTATCGCGGCTTAACAGCGGTAAATTTGTGATGTCTTTAACACCAGTCAATTTAGACGAAATTGTTCAAGATGAAATCGACCAATTAAGCGAGATAGCCAAAGCTCACTCTGTCAGTATTAACTATGAAACTAAGCCAAATCTACCCCTGCTTAATCTAGACGAAACCAAGATCCGTCAAGTTATCATGAACTTTATTGACAATGCCCTTTACTACACCCCGGCCGGTGGCACCATAGATATATCTCTAAATAATAAAGCTTCGGCTATTGAACTAAGAGTTAAAGACAATGGCATAGGTGTGCCTAGGAGTGAACAACGCCATTTGTTTACCAAATTCTACCGAGCCAGTAATGCTCGAAAAACCCGCCCTGACGGTACTGGTTTAGGCTTGTTCATGGCTAAAAAAGTCATTATTAGTCTTGGTGGGGCTATAATTTTCGAAAGCCATGAAGGCAAGGGTAGTACATTTGGCTTTATATTCCCTAAAAACTAAACTTTAATTGACAAGATTTAAAAAAGATTGATTAATATTGACTATAAAACTTTATTGTTATAATATGGCTAGATAAAGCTCATGTTTAAAAAGATAAAGTAGAATTATATTAGTAATGTCCAATCAAAAAAATAGCGTAGATCGACCCGAAGATGACACAGTCGTCTTGTTGCTACAGGTACCTAGAACCAACGATAAAAAAGAGTTGGCCGCTGAACAGATGTTTGCCTCGCTCCATGGGCTGTTAACCTTTGCACCAGAACGTTTTATGGGTGCGTCAAAACGCGTTAGAGTTAGTTTTGAAATAGCTGTTTTAAAGAGGAGAATTGGTTTTTACGTAACCGTACCCGAGTATCTTAAGGGTTTTGTTGAAGAACAGATATACGCGCAGTACCCTATGGTACAGATAACTGAAGTAGAGGACTATGCTAACTCTTCAGAGGTTGGTTACGCTAATAACCTAAGCACTGAGCTTAATCTGATTGCTAACCAAGCGTTACCAATTAAAACCTTCCAAAGTTTTGAAGTCGATCCTCTAGCTGCTATTACGGCTACTTTAGCCAAATTTAGCGAAGATGAAGAAGCTTGGATTCAGCTAATTATTAGACCAGCGGCCGCCAATTGGCATAAAAAAAGCGAAAAATATATTAATTCTTTGCGTAATAACTCCCGAAACGGAGCTCTCGGTGTATTATCGGCTGTCTGGAAAGCCCCAGAAGATCAGTCTAAAGGGGTGACCCTAACTGAATATGAGCAATCTAGAGCATCATCGGCTGAGGAAAAGAGTCACAAACTAGCCTTTGAAGCTACACTTCGGATAGTCTATAGGGGCAGTAAGACCGCTGCTGAAGCAAATCTCAGGCTACAATCAATTGTTGCCAGCTATAAACAGTTTAATACCACCTACCTTAACGGTTTCACGCAAACCAAAGTTTTTTCAACCCCGGAATACTTAAATGAGTACCTGTTAAGGAGTTTAAGTCGATCGCCTATCGTGCTCAATATTGAGGAAGTTGCCACGCTTTATCACTTACCCCATACTAACGTGGAGACTCCTTTTATCTTATGGGCCTTATCGCAAACTGCTGAACCGCCAGCAAATTTACCAGTTGTAGGTGAAGTTGATCCTTTGACCATCAGCCCTATAGCGGCTGCTAATTTCAGGGGTCATAATACCGCCTTCGGTCTCCCTCGTCCTGACAGAGGTCGACACCTATATATTTTAGGTCAAACCGGGGTCGGTAAGTCAGCTCTTTTAGAGCTATTAACTATATCAGACATCTACTCTCCTTATGGGTTCGCTGTTATAGATCCACATGGTGATTATGCTCTAGGTATTTTAAGGCGGATTACGCCAGAAAGAATTAAAGATGTGGTCTACTTTAATCCGGCCGATGTTGATCACCCTATAGCCTTTAATCCTATGGAGGTAACTGACCCTAAGCTGATAACCCATACTGTATCTGAACTTATAGGGGTCCTAAAAAGGATGTTCGATTCTTGGGGGCCAAGGCTGGAGTATATTCTTAGATACAGTCTGCTAGCGCTACTAGAGTATCCTGAGTCAACTATGCTAGATATCACCAGAATACTAACAGATAAGAGTTTTAGGAAAAAAGTCTTAGAAAATGTATCAGATCCGGTAGTCCGTAACTTCTGGATAGTCGAATTTGAATCCTGGAATGATAAATTTGCCGCTGAAGCCGTTGCGCCGGTACTAAACAAAGTCGGTGCCTTTACGGCTAATCCACTTGTCAGAAATATTATCGGTCAACCGAAAAGCAGCTTTAATATCCGTCAAATAATGGATGAGCGCAAGATACTAATTGTTAATCTTAGCCGTGGTCTTGTTGGCGAAGACAATGCCGCTTTACTTGGCGCTCTGTTGGTTACCAAGATGCAATTAGCGGCTATGAGTAGAGCAGATATACTTAGTCAAGAGCGTACGCCGTTCTATCTGTACGTTGACGAATTCCAAAACTTTGCAACAGATAGCTTTGCCACTATCCTGTCTGAAGCCAGAAAGTACGGCCTTAATCTGACGGTCGCCAACCAATACATTGCACAAATGCCTCTTGAAGTTAAGGATGCCGTATTTGGCAACGTCGGCTCAATTATAGCCTTCAGGATGGGTGCTGATGATGCTAGGAGTATGTTACGTTACTTCGAACCTAAATTCGAAGAGTATGACCTTGTACACATGCACAACCGTCATTTAGTCATTTCAATGACCATCTATGGTGAAAAAACCCAGGCATTTTCAGCTATCACTCTAGATTTACCAGCCTATGAAACCGATAATAGTGAAGCCATAATTGCTAATTCAAGACAGCAGTATGCACTAGATAAAGCTTCTGTTGAAAGTTTTGTATCTGATCGGTACAACTTAAAAAATAACACTTCAATTCCAGCTAACGAAGTAAAGCCAGAGCCTAGTCGCACTACAGAGCCAAAAGACCTAAACCCAGCTCTTAAGCCGCCTTCTATCAAAATGGGGGTAGCAGCCGTTAAAGCTGCTGACGTGGCAATCAAGCCTAAAAAACGAAAAAGACTACGCCGACGACGTAGTAAATCGACTAATAATCAGGCATCGCCCGTAAATGATAACTTAGACTCAGATAGCGAGCATACTATCTTTTTGAGATAAAACATAAGCAATTTGCTCAACAGATTAAACTATTGCATAAAGTATTGACATAAGCACAATTTCTTGATATACTAATGTTTATCGAAATAAGCGATGAGTAAAATCAGAACTTATGGGGAGGTACTTTCACAATTGAGTCTAAAATGCTAGTTGTTGAAGTAGATAAACAAATACTTAAAAAGTAAAGTTTATTTCTTATTCAATAAACTAGATAGTCATGGGTCTTTGAGGCCTGCTTGAGTTCTTTTGAACTCGCAAGGAATCAGATCCATATCAACCGATTACATAATTTTTTCCTTATTTGGTAACTAAAAATGTTTCGAGGATAAGGCAATTTAGATGATAAATAAATTGTCGTTTAGGTTGTCTTATTCTCCTAACAATGAAGAAAGAAGGTGAAGCAAATTGTCGCTGTAGCGATATCAAAAGACAAAAGCACGGTTATTATACGACCTTGCCCAAAGTCTTTTAAGCATACCCCGAAAAAACTACGATTCACAGCAAAGAGGTGATTTAGTTGTTCAAGAAGTTCTATCTGTTGTTCGTGCCGTTTGTCGTTGCGCTTTTCATGAGCGTGGCCGCCTCCCCCGCATTCGCCTACGGGCAGTGTGGTATTGGAACCAACAATCCACGAGTGTGGGTAAGCCAGTTGGCCAAGATGGGCGTCCTCAAGCAGACGGAAGCGTTGATGGCCAGGAATGGCTTTCACAGGATGGACGGAAGTTATTACTCTTGGGTCGCTCAGCGAGTCATCGCAGTCGATCTCAGGAGGCCGGCTGACCCCGTTGATTATGGTTGCCATCCCGGCACCATCTTCAGCGTAGGTCACCGTGAACTACCAGCGGGAACGCCGGTGTTCGCAGTATTGCCGCTAAGGTACGCGAAGAACAGGATCTCCCTCCATGCTCGCAAGGGCTATAAGAGGATTGCTGTCTGCAGTAACGCAGCGGGCAAGCAGAATTGTACCAACCCAGAAACGGGTACTTTCTGCTACTGGCTGTGGATTCCTGTCCGCCGTCATGTCGTTGAGCGCAGGCGTAAGCAGGCCCCAAAGCCAGCTTCCTGTGCCGGGACAGTGGTTGTTGTCAATGGTCAGGCAGTCTGCCAGACTAACTCCAACACCACAAGCCAGTCTGGGACAACGTCCGGTCAGGGTTCACCCGTGATCAACGTTAACCAGACGACTCAGGTGACTGTGAACCAGGGGCAGCAGCAAGGCCAGAGTCAGAGCAGTGGTTCAACCACAGCTCCAACTTGCCAGAGTGAAAGCGAAGGGGGTATCTATCCCAATTGCTACACTTTTAATATCTCCGGTGGCACCCAGCCACAGGAGTACTGGCCCAATGAGACCAACCTAATGGTTTGTGTCACCATCGGTGGCGCATACCAGGACGTTAAGTCCGTTCAGTTTAGTTCCGATCAGTACGGAGCTTTCCTGGACGGCGGTCTTGTCACTTCGCCTCAGCCCGGTTCGCCGAGCATGTGGTGTGACAGTACCTTTGCAACCGGTTCGGATATGCCTCCGAACAACACCTCGTTTGTTCAGGCCACGGCCAGTGACGGTTCAGGCTATTCAGCCTCCGGCACTTTGCCGCTGACCTGGACAACCTCTCCTACATTTATGTAGGACTTACCAGGAAAGGAGAAACGTAGTCGGTTAAGGGAGTGCTGGTGCGCTTACTGAGAGCTTTAAGCTCAATTTAGCGTACCACGCTCCCTGAAACCGACTGCTTGAGAAAGCGATGCATTGCCCCTTTAGGCAACCCATCTCAAGCAGTCGTTTTACCCCAATTCAAAGCCCAATGACTATCTAGTTTTAGAGAAGAAGATAATAGATGTTTTTAAATAAGTTCTTTTTAGAAAGGAGAACAATATGAAAGCTTTAAATAAAGCTCTTGTAACCGGCGTAGCCTTTATCGGCTTGTCATTTGCAGCTCTAAGTCCAGCGGTTTTTGCTGACAGCCCAGCCGATATAGCTGGCGGTAACATATATCAAATCAAAAATCTTACACAAAATGTTAACTACGCTAATCCTGCTAGCGCTAACGCTTGCGATGAGCTTGAATATAGTATCCAACTTCATAATACGGCTTATGTTGCTGCAACTAACGTTACTGTAAGTGTTAATTTACCTAACACTTCAAGCGTAAAAAACGTTTCAACATTCAACGCTACCTATGGTGGCGGTGTAGCTAATAGCGTCAGTGGAAGCACCGAACTAGACCTTAGTAGTGCTCAAACTGTTTCATACGTTCCTGGCTCAGCCGAACTATTAGACGTAAATGGTAACAAAATTAGCTCTCTTTCAGACAACCTAATGACTTCTGGTGATAACATCGGCAGCATTAATGGTTCTGGTGTAGAATATGTTAATTTTGAAGCTAAAGTAGGTTGTCCTACTCCAGCAGCTCCTGTATATACTTGTAACGCTTTAACAGTTACTGCGGGCGACAACAAGACTATAACAGTAAGCGGTCTTAACACTACTGCTCAAAATGGCGCAACCTTTACTAACGCTACAATTAACTGGGGCGATAATTCTACCCCAACAACAGCCAGTAATGTAGTTGGTCAAAGCCATACATACACTAGTGACGGTACTTACACGATTACTGCCACAGCTAACTTTAATGTTAACGGGCAGAATCAAACAGCAACCAGTGCTACTTGTGAACAACAAGTGTCTTTCACTAGCACAACTCCTCCAACTGTTACTCCACCCGCTGCGCCAACTCAATTGGTTAACACAGGTCCTGGTAGCACTATTGGTATCTTTGCTGCAGTTGTAGCAATCAGTACAGTAGCGTATCGTTTTGTAATTGGTCGACGTTTGAGCCGTCAGTAAGCTTGAGACTTAAGTGTGGATAAACACTAGCGTTTAACTCAGTTATGTGCTATGGTTAAGAAGTTAAAGAGCTCATGACTGACCGCTCTAACACCAAAAGCAAAACATAGAAGTCCCCTTCAGGTGAGGTGAAGGGGATTTTTATTTTGTCTCTGTTATGGTAATATTTACAGGATAAATTTTGATTATGGCCTCATCGTCTAACGGCTAGGACACCAGGTTTTCATCCTGGCAATCGGAGTTCGATTCTCCGTGAGGTCACCATTGACAAATTAGGATAATATTATATGAATTATCGTCTATAAACTTCTCTTCGATGCTGAATGTGCAGAACCACTATCTTATTATCCTCAACGTCAAAAAGTAATCTGTAATTGCCTATTCTAAACCTGTACTGCCCATCAGCAGGTTTAGTGAGCAGCTGCGCAAATTCTAAAGGCTTATCCTGGCTTATAAACCACTCTAACTTAGCTTTCAGGCGTTTTTTTATATGGTCTGGCAATTTGCTAATTTCTTTAGCTGCTGGCTTTTTGTATACCAGAGTATATTTTGACATCTTTAAAGATCCCTAAATACATCCTCATGGCTTAAGTATTCCTTACTTTCTCTAGCTTCTTTGATTTTAGCTAGATAAGCAGGATCACTGGCAGCCAATAGATCCTCTAGTTGATCTAGGTCTATAATGGCTCTTTCTTTTTTCCCTCGACGAGTTACGACAATGATATTGTCTAAACTAACTGCATCTAGAGTCTCAGCTAAGTTTGCTCTTAGATCTGATGCCGGAATAGTTGTGGTGCCCATAGTTTTCTCCTAATATATTATAGTACAATTTAATTGTACATTATGGATGTACTTAAATCAATATTAATTAGCCACCTTCCAGCGCTATGAGCTTATCATTGAAGCTAAGAAGGGAAGAGAGAACAGAGTTCCAGGAAAATCTCGTGTGGTTCACCATTTACAAATTAGTGTAAAGTCTAAAGATTATTTTTTGTAAACATCTTTTCTATGCTGAACCCGTAGCAACAATATTTCATAGTCCTTTAAATCGAAAATTAATCGATAGTTACTGATACGCCACCTGTAATCTCCACCTGAACTGTCAACAAGCTTCTTTGCATACATTAGTGGGTCGGGTTTTTCTAAGAAAAACTTTAGCTTCTTAACAATACGTTTCTGAACAGTTAACTCTAATGACTTGATGTCTTTCTTTGCTAGACTTTCAATTTTCAACCTATAAGGCATTTTTAATCAGTCCAAATGTCACCAAAGACTTCTTCTGGAGAATACCATTCCTTGCTGGAACGTGCCTCAGCAATACTCTTTAAGTACTTAGGGTCTTGTACTGCAAGCAGGTCTTCAAGTGTATCGATATCTACTAAAGCGGATTCTACATGGCCGTGTCTTCTCACTAGAATAATATCTTTATCATCGCGAACAGAATCAAGTACTTCAGACTGATTCTTGCGCATGGTACTGGCATCAATTGTTTTCGTAGTCATAGTGATCTCCTAAGAAATTTTAATTACAATATATTGGTACGTTACGAGCGTACCCTGGGTTAATAAGATCGTAAGATTTGCCTCTATTTTTTAAATAAACTTGCCTATCTCAAGCTCAAACTGTTTACAGCTCATCTTAAATGAATGGATGGCAGGGCGAAACCAACCAGAAATTTTTTACAACCCATTTATTTTTCTACAGACTACTTGTTCTGTATTAGTTGATTGAGTCCTGCTTTTATAATTCATTTGTGGTATAGTCAAATTAAGTAAAAGGGATTTAATTATGGCAAAGTACCCAAAACAAATTATTTACGGAGTCTACGCAATTGTTATCATCGCTCTGGTAGTTGTTATATATCTGGCCTTTAATTCGTCTTCTACTAAACCAAAACAACCTTCAAGCGTTCATCCAAAGGTAGCGCAATCTAAAGTTGTTCCTAGGCCATCGGGTAGTTCTAATACTCAAGCAGATACGACGCAACCCCCTAGTCAACCAAATTCAGCCTCCAGCTCCACTACCAGCCTAACCAATACCGGCCCAGGTGATGTTGTCGGACTGTTTACTGTCGTAAGTATCATATCCGGCATTAGTTATCACTTATTCAGTTTAAGAAAATTAAGACAAAAGAGCTCTTAAAACCTAAGCAAACTGTTTATGCTAAAATAGCCATAAGCATAATCAATAAAATAAAAGGGAGGGCAATTTGTTTAGTAAAAAAACGATTAAAGATATTAATCTGACTTCCAAAACTGTCTTACTCAGAGCTGACTATAATGTGCCAATTACTGACGGTCGCATTACCGATAACTATCGTATTAAGCAAAGTTTAGAAACAATAGAGTATTTACTTGATCAAAAAGTAAGGCTAGTCATCTGTTCTCACTTAGGTCGCCCAGATGGTGTTCCTACAGTTGCTTTCAGCTTAAAACCGGTCGCTAAGCAGCTGTCTAAGCTTTTAAATCGGCCGGTTGAATTCGCCGATGATTGTGTTGGCCTTAAAACCGAACAGCAAATTAAAAAACTAAAACCGGGCCAAATTTTACTACTTGAGAACCTGCGTTTTCATCCTGAAGAAGAAAAAAATGATCAGGCATTTTCTAAACAATTGGCTAATGGCAAGGACGTTTTCGTTCAAGATGGTTTCGGTGTAGTCCACCGAGCTCATGCCAGTACAGAAGGAGTGACATACTTTTTGCCTAGTGTTGCCGGCTTGTTACTAGAAAAAGAAGTCGACACCATAACTGATGCTATGACCACTCCAAAAAGACCTTTGTCGGCTATTGTTGGCGGTGCTAAAGTCCAAGATAAAATTGAAATTTTAAAGCGGCTGATTCATATCGCTGACTTTCTAGCAATCGGTGGAGCTCTAGCTAACCCCTTTCTAAAAGCCCAAGGGGTAGACATTAAAGATAGCCTATTTGATCCAGGTGAACTATCTGTCGCTAAAGACATAATTCACTCAGCTGAAAAAGAAAGCCACTTAAGAGCTTTTAGTTTTTTTATACCTCACGATGTAGTGGTAGCTAGTTCAATCGACAAAGCCTCTCCTACCAGAGTTGTTGACTTTGCCAGTAATAGTTTTGCCGATATTGCTTATTACCCTAAGGCCGTGCCTATAACAGCTGTATCTCTAAAAGACGGAGAAAAAATTTTAGATATTGGTCCATTTAGCGCCTCTTTTATAGCCGGGGCAATCAATCAGTCGCAGATGGTTATTTGGAACGGTACTTTAGGTGTAACCGAGGTGCCTAGTTTACGTGGCCCGATTGGCCCCTTTGCTCATGCTACTGAGACAGTCATTGAGGCGAGTATTGGCCAGTTTGGCCATAAACCTTTTAGCGTGGTTGGTGGTGGTGACACGGTTGGCTATATCGAATCAAGAGGTTTAACGGCTAGTTTTGATCACGTTTCTACCGGTGGTGGGGCTAGCTTAGAACTAATGAGCGGCCATAAATTGCCTGGAGTCGAAGCATTAGAGGATAAAAAGTAGTAAAATAGCATAAGCATGAAGAAATTTTTGATAGTCGGTAACTGGAAGATGAACCTCAATGTTCATGAAGCTTCGGTTTTAGTTAAACGCTTAGACGATAATATTAAGATACAGCGTAACGTTGAAATAGTCCTTGCCCCCAATTTATTAGTTTTACAGCCCTTATCTAGGGAAATAGACAAGCGCAAGTTTAAATTGGCCGCCCAAAACGCTTACTTTGTAGATGAAGGAGCCTATACCGGAGAAGTCAGCTTTACCATGCTCAGACACATCGTTGAGTATTGTTTGGTTGGCCATAGCGAACGTCGGATCTATTTTAACGAAAGTTTAGAAGTAGTTCGAGACAAGGTGGCTGCAGCTATTCGTAACGACATAAAGCCGATACTTTGTGTAGGTGAGACTGCTCAAGAAAGAAAAGACAATGAAACTAAACGAGTTTTACATGATCAAGTAACCACGGCCCTAGCTAATTTAACAGCCGAAGAGATAGATAAGGTCGTTATTGCCTATGAACCGGTGTGGGCAATATCAACCTTTGGCGGTAATCGACCGGCAAAACCGGAAGAAATCAAAAGCTCTATCGATTGGATTAGGTCAATTTTGGCTGACCTTTATGGCTATGGCGCATCAAAAGATCAAACAGTTATTTACGGTGCTAGCGTAGAACCAGAATTTGTCAGCAGCATTCTTAGTCTAGAAGGTGTTAATGGACTACTGCCTGGGGCAGCCAGCCTTAACTACTCAATGTTTACAAAGATTATTGAAGCTGCCGCTAAAGTTAAAGCCTAATCTCTGTTAAAATAGATCAGTGCATGAAGACATTCTCAAGGGTTTAAATCCAGAGCAAAAAAAGGCCGCCGAAACCACTGAAGGTCCTCTTTTAATACTAGCCGGTGCCGGTAGCGGTAAGACCAAAACACTAACCCACCGTATTGCCTATATACTAACTACGCATAAAGCTAATAGCGAGCAAATACTAGCGGTAACTTTTACCAATAAAGCTGCCCAAGAGATGCGTAGTCGCATTGCCAAATTATTAAATCAAGCACCCAATAACCGTGGCTTCATGCCCTACATGGGTACTTTCCACGGCATTTGTGTCCGGTTATTAAGAATTGATGCAGAATACGTCAATGTTCCTAGAAACTTTGTCATTTTTGACGAAAGCGACCGTCTGGCCGCTATTAAACAAGTTATAAAAAAATTATCGATTGATGAGAAAACCTTTCCGCCTAGACTTATTTCTAGCCTGATAAGTAATGCTAAGAATGAACTTTTAAGCCCAGATGACTATAGCGCAGTTAGTAGTTCACCGGCAGAAGACACGGCTGCTAAAGTTTACCCTGTTTATGAAACAACTCTTAAAACTAACAACGCCTTAGACTTTGACGATTTAATCAACAAGACCGTAAGGCTACTAGAAATTAATCAGGACGTTAGACGCAAATGGCAGAATCAATTTAAATACGTGATTATTGATGAGTACCAAGACACCAACGCCGCTCAATATAAGTTAGTCAAGCTACTGACTAACCCTAAAACCAACAATATCGCAGTTTGTGGGGATGACGCTCAAAGTATTTATGGCTGGCGAGGAGCTGACTTTAGAAACATTCTAAAATTTGAATCAGACTATAAAAACGCCACAGTCATAAAATTGGAACAAAACTACCGCTCTAGCGGAGCAATCCTCACGGCTGCTAACTCTTTAATCTTAAACAATACCCAGCGTTCAGATAAAAAGCTGTGGACGGCGGAGGCTTTAGGCCTGCCAGTTCAAATACTGGCTAGTAGTTCTGAAAGAGAAGAAGCCGAAGCCATAACAAGACGGATTAAGCTTGGTATAGATAGTGGCCTCAGGCGATACAAAGACTTTGCAGTCTTATACAGAACCAACGCCCAATCAAGAACCATTGAAGAATCATTAATCAGACATAATTTACCTTATAGAGTTATCGGAGGGGTTAGGTTTTATGACCGTAAAGAGATCAAAGATGTAATGGCCTACTTGCGTCTAATTTATCAGCCTAACGATGAAGTTAGTTTTAACCGTGTGGTGAATGTCCCCAGCCGTGGCATAGGTTTAAAAAGTTTAGCTAATTTTTTTGACTGGAAAAATCAAAACAATTTAAGCCTAGCAGCAGCCCTAAGCCAAGTTGAAGCTTGCTTAAATTTAACAAGCAAAGCTAAGAATGGCTTACTTGAGCTCAACGATATCCTAGTTTCATGCCGCAAAATGAGCGACGAAGTCAGTGTTAGCGGTCTGATTGAAGCTCTATTAAAAAGATTAGATTACATTAATTTATTAAACGATGGCACCCCCCAAGGTGAATCAAGGGCCGAAAATGTTAAAGAATTATTAAGTGTAGCCCAAGAATATAACGAGGTTGGGCTAAGCGGTTTTCTTGAAGAGGTCTCTCTCATCAGCGATGTCGATAGTCTAGACAATAACTCTAATAGTGTCACACTTATGACCCTTCATTCGGCTAAAGGGTTAGAATTTCCAGTAGTTTTCATCCCTGGCCTAGAAGAATCAATTTTGCCACATTCACGCAGTTTTTACGATAACTCTGAGATGGAGGAAGAAAGACGCCTAGCTTATGTAGGAATCACTAGAGCCAGACAAGAACTTTATTTATTACATGCTCAATCCCGTATGCTGTATGGTGGAGTTCAGTACAACCCACCAAGCCGTTTTCTAGCAGAAATTGATGGCGCACAAGAAACAACTTCCAATTTAGAAGCGGCTAGGGTTTTAGCTAAGGACAATTCATCCAATGAGCCACGTTATCTACCCGAAGTTTCTACCGGTGACGCCATCAGACATAAACTTTTTGGTATAGGTACTATCGTTGAGCTGGACGGTGAAGACGCTGTAATTTATTTTAAAGGCAAGGGCACCAAAAAACTGAATTTAGGCTTTGCACAAATTGAAAAGATTGACCAAATATAGAGGTGAAGCTAGCTTAATTGCCTAATTTTTGCTACAATTAGGCCTCATACTTATGCACAAACATCTTCATAGGTGGCATTACAAAATATATCGATTTAAGCGTTTGTTGCCAAAAAGACTAAAAAAAGTTAAGCGAGCCAGTCGTCATCCATACGCTGTTCCATTTATAACTTTTACTATCCTAATTATGCTAACGATCATAGGCTTCTTTGTCCTTAGAGCTAATAGCTCACATCAGCCCCAACCCTATGTCGTTATTATTAAACATGATGGTATTACGCAAGTTGTGCCTAGTATTGAACCAACGGTTGGAGCCTTACTCGATAAACTAAATATTAAATTACACCAAGGCGACTTGGTTCAACCGGCCCTAGACGCCAAAATTAATCAAGATAAATTCCGCATTAATATTTATAGGGCTTTACCGGTCGAGATAGACTATAACGGTCAAAAAACCTTTACTTATAGCGCCGCTAAAACACCGCGCAGTATAGCTCAGCAAGCTGGTATTAATTTGTATCCTGAAGATTTGGTAACCAGCTCTCTCTCTAATAATTTTACTGACGGTGGCCCAATTGGCAAAGTTGTCTACATTAAACCATCTGTACCAATTCATTTAATACTTTATGGTGTACCGATAGTTACTCGGTCACACTCTAATACGGTAGCTGAGATGCTTCAAGAAAAGCACATAGTTTTGCGTCCTGGAGACAGCGTCCAGCCAAGCCTTAATACGCCAATAGTGGCTAATCAAAATATTTTCATTCTTCATGCCGGAGAAGTCGTGTCAACCACCACCCAAACCATTCCGGAACCAGTACAATACGTTAATGACCCATCACTAACTGTTGGAACGAGCGCTATAGACCAGACAGGTTCACCAGGCCAGCTACTGATTACCTACTTTGTTAACAGCAAGACTGGAGCTAAAACCCAGATCCAGGCAGTTGAAGTTGAGACACCCGTACCTGAGATTATCGCCAAGGGTACCGCCCCCGTACCGCAAAGCAGCAGCTTAGCTAACTGGCTGCTCACTCTAAGAGATTGTGAGTCAGGCGGTAATTACTCAGAGGATACCGGCAACGGCTTTTACGGGGCCTATCAATTCTTGCCAGGTTCTTGGAATAGAATCGCTGCTCTTTATGGCTATAATAACTTAATTGGCGTCTTGCCCAGTCAGGCTACGCCGGCCGAACAAGACATGATGATTGTTCTTAATACTAATAGTTCAGCAGCAGGTTTAGCTTCTCAGAATCCTGGTTGCTATTATAAAACTGGCATCTCAGCCTTTCCGCCGAGCAATTAAGATGGAGGAACCAAAAGCTAACAAAAGTCTTGGCCAACACTGGCTGAAAGACGAAACTAGCCTAAGCTTAATTACCCAGGCAGCTGATCTTCATAAAAACGATGTTATTTTAGAAGTTGGTCCAGGCCTAGGCCAACTAACAAGCCACTTAGTCAGAGACTGCCAACAAGTTATAGCGGTTGAGTTAGATAAAGTTCTAGCCAGCAATTTAAAAAGCCGAGTTAAAGCTAACAATTTAGAAGTTATAAATCAGGATATATTACAGTTTAACTTTAACCAAATTAAATATCCTTATAAAATTGTAGCTAACTTACCATACTATCTAACTAGCAATTTTATTAGAGTCATCAGCCAGTCAAGCCATCCACCCGAAATGGCTGTACTACTTGTTCAAAAGGAAGTAGCCGAGCGTCTAGCGGCTAAACCTAATAACCTGTCAATTTTAGGAGTTACCGCTCAAGTCTACTGGCAAGTAAGTTTGGGCCTAACAGTGCCGTCGTACTTATTTGAACCGCCGCCAAAAGTTGATTCACAGCTAGTAATCCTCAACTATCGACATGAACCATTGTTTGATCTTGATAAAAAAGCTTTTTTTAGAATAGTTAAAGCTGGTTTTTCACAAAAGCGCAAGACGCTATTAAATAGTTTAAGCTCAGGTTTGAGACTAGACAAAGAGCTGATTAAAGAAGCTCTAGCTAAGGCTAAGATTGACGATAATCGAAGAGCCCAAACGCTATCTTTAAATGAATGGTACCAACTCTACAAACAGCTTAATTAACGTGTTAAGATAGAGCTATGGGTCCGGTTAATAATCTTAATTATTTACTTAATCACCTGGCTGCCGTCTTAGGTAAACAAAGTGACCAAATTTTAAAAGAGCAGTTAGGCATAGGCTACAGTCAGTACAGAATTCTAATGGCCTTAGAGTGGAATCCTCGCGTCCAACAAAATATAATCGCCAATCATTTGGGACAAACTGAAGCTAGCATCAGTCGTCAAGTTAAACTACTGAAACAAAAAGGCCTCCTTATTACCAAAACCGATCCACGCAACAAGAGAAAGCATATCAACTTACCAACACCCATGGGCATGCAAATCACTGAAGCAGCGACCGATGTTTTAAAAAGAAGTTTATCGCAGGACCTTGATCAATTTAGCGAAGACAATATTTTAAAATTAAATCAAAATTTAGGCGCGCTCCATAAAATTATTTGTCAGCCAAATAAATTGGGAGCTTGCGATCATCAATTTAACTAAACTTAAGCTTTTTGACAAAAGCAGCTAAAGGTGTGTATAATAGTAATAGATGGGGCTGATTTTAAGCTCGACGTTGGACTTTATCAGTTAGATCGGCAGGCCGCTTGTCAGCGTTATAGGCAGACCATTTAGATGCAAATAAAGTATCTGAAAAAATGAGTGGTTTAAGTACAGCCTTTGTAGCTAGTCTACAGAGTGCTTTTATGAAGACCGCTCCTTTAGCAGTTTAAACACTGCTTAAGTGCCTTTAGATGACATCAGATAGTCTGAAGAGCGCTTCATATATTCTGGTTGCCAACCAGGTCACCCGAACTGGTTGTACAGATTAGGGTTGCTACAGTAGATAAGTTTGTTTATTTCTAAAACTACTGGACAAGAATTAAAAATAAACTAAGCCTGTAGATGACTAACAATAGATAAACTGACGGACGCGGAGGGCAGTACTCCGCCAGCTCCACCATGAGAGACTTTTCGCTAAACGAAAGGTCTTTTTTGTTTGAAGTTAAATTAAAGACCTTAAAAAAAGCCTGCTTAGCGTATGTTGTTTTCAGTAAAATTCATTGACCATTTTTATAGCTGATCAGTTTAATGCTTAAGCTTTATACATGTCTATCTCTTCTCTGTCTATTGACTTATAAGTAGTGATATTGCTTAAATAAAACAATGCAATACTCAAAGTATGAGAAACTTGGTGAGGCAGGTAAGTCAGAAGTTATAGCTTCAAAGTCTTTACTAAAAAAGTCTAAATATTCTATTGATTTTGATAACCTAGGCAAACTGATGGAGCAAGACCTTAAGCTAGAAGGTTATAGAATTCAATGGTATGACGCCTTATTCTGGGGATCGGGTACCCCAGAACAATTAGATATTGTCAGGGAAGGTTATCGTAAGCCCTTTTCAAATACCTTATCTATAGCGGGGCTTAGTGCTGGAGGGCAGTTTCAATCACCTATGCAACGTTTGATTGCAGTTGGCCTTGGCTCTAGAGAAAAGGATAAATTACCGTTTGCCAATCGGCATTGGGGTAGTGGACTGGCAACTATTTCGGTCGCTACTATCGCCGGTGCAGAGTTAAACTCTGTCGGAATTGCTGAAGGGGCTGGGGTATTCGCCCTTGCCTTAACCGGCCTAGCTAAAGTCTTGCCTTATTCTTCTGGTTTTGATAGTTTTCGGCCTCATAATTTATTTTCAGAGGAATTCAAGCAACTAGTAAGTGATCATGATAATGATGCTGCCTTTCGTTTTAACAAAGAGCCATGAATACATAGATTTTTGAGAAATCTTTTAAGTAGTTTAATAAGTTAGTCATCTTAACCTTTGTTTATGCTATATTTTCATTAGCCCTTTTTAATCAGATGACAGTAACCAATCAGACCTAGGCAATGTAATGACTATTCTTAAAGTTTAATATTAGGCTTTCTGATTAGCTATCTCTTGAATAATGTGACTAGATAATGCAAGAAGATCTATATTAGCTCCAACTTCTCTCGCTTTTTTTACAGCATCCTCCATATCTTTTTGATTGACCTCTATGCCTGACATCTCATTTAAGATAGTGTTTACCCAAGCAGTAGAAGAGTCTCCCTGACCCGCTTTAACAGCTAGCGTGTCAAGATAGCCCATAACCTGATCCTTTGAGATAAAAAGTGTGGGAAAATACCTGGATGAAGCTAGACGCTCATTAACTGTTGGTAGCATCCTACTTGTTGAAAAATCCTTACCTAGCATGTGTACCGCTCCCCTTAAACCGTTAGTACGCGTAAAAGTTTCTAAATATTGCATAGGAACAAGGGTTTCAGATTTATAAGGGTCTGGTCTAATAATAGGTGTTTTTGCTAAGTCGTCTAAAATATCTTTCGCTTCCAGTTTTTTGCCACTAGAAGTTTCAATTACTCCCAAAGCTATAACTGCCCCAACAAATCTATCAACAATCTGTTCACCCATTAAGTTTTCGCTAAAACCTGACTCTATAGTGTCTTGTAAAACCGAGGCGAAGCTTTTCTTTGCTTCTGGCCTTGAACCGGTTAACTGATCAGCTTCAACCGTAGCTACTGACTGGTCAATGGCAGTTTCATTCACTACTACATCCTGACCTAATGCAGGAGCCTGATTTGGTAGAGATAAATAAGGCTGAACAAGCTCTTCTTGTTGAGTTGAATCTGGGGTAGAAGGAAAATCTTCGGTCATATGTTTGTTTTAGATTTATGTTCGTATTAAATCACAACACGCGCTAAGAGGTCAAGCAAGAAATCTTCTAATGCTTAGCAACCTTGTATAAAGCTTGCGCTTATTGCTATTAAAGTGCCTTATCAAGTATTATTAATCTAAGCATTTGAGGCCAATTATGAATAATGATCCACCTAATCAAACTAATTCTTTGCCTGAGTCACCGAGCAACCAACCGGATTTCAATCAATCAGGCCGGCGGACCCAACCAGCAGTCTTTAGACGGCAAGTCGATTTTAACCCTAGACGCCCTATAGATAACAGCCGTTTTGCGGCGCAACCAAGCTCTCAACCCACTAATTCTCCGATAAGGTTAAATAATCAGTCTAATCAAGCCTATAGGCCTGAGCCAAGACCAATTAATCCTGCTCCGCCAAACAGCTATAACCACCGCGCTGCTCAGCCACAGCCCGCCTATGCCCCTATAACCGCTAATCCACCTCAGCCGACTAGTTCAGCCGGTTTTAGAGTACCGGCAACAGCCGTTTCACAGACCCATTTGCGGCCAACCCCTAAGTCTAAGTCAAGCCAAGCTTACCAGATTTTTTATGGGTCGGTTATTATTTTAGCTGTTTTAAATCTACTGGCCTGGATCATTAGCGGCATTAAGGGTGACTATGAGAGCTTTAGCTTTATTATGACAATCATTTTAATGGCTATGGCTGGGGCTAAGTTATTTGAGCTTAAAGTTATAAAAAGATATTTTATGATTGCCGCCAGCCTGATGCTAATACTGAGTCTATTTGGTACCTATGACCATTTTAGGGAAGTGCATAAATATAATACTTCGCAAAACTCCAATATCATTGGTCTTAAAACAGCCATCAATCACTACCAAAACGATTACAATATTTCGTCTACTCAGAGAGCCAAATACATAGCTGTCCTAAAAAGATCTGAGGCTATCCAAAGAAACCAGCTGTATACTATCCAATTGCCCCTGAGTAACGTTTTAGCTAGTTATGCTTTAGCTCTAACACCCTTAG
>DAHWAT010000019.1 GCA_027327085.1 Candidatus Saccharimonadota bacterium | reverse complement strand
CACCAGCAGAGTTTTGTGATACATTAGGTTTAACTATTCTGCGTCGGCAAGTGTCTACGATGTAGTGAGTAAGTGCATTAATTTTGACTTTTGTAGTGATTTGTTCTACAATTAATAAATCATTAGCACTTTAGCTAAGACGTTGATAACATAAGAATTATGCCCAAAAAGAAAAAAACTACTAAGACTAAAAAAACAGCTACAACTTCACAGAAGTCACCCTTTTTTATGTTAAGTAGCGGTGTCATTGCCATATTGCTTGGCATAACTCTTTTACTGGGTGGTTTTCATGCCGGTGGAACGGCCCCAGTTGGGCTTTTTAAAGCACTCTATTTTATATTTGGACTTGCTACCTATATAGGTCCAATAGCCTTAATCTATAGCGGCATATATATTTTTAAAAGCGAGGATCATAAGTTATCCAATACTAAACTAGCCAGTCTTTTGGCGGTTTTCATTTTAGCATCTAGTTTTTTCTACAGCTTTTTAGTAACAAGGGGACCCGATGGCAATTGGCTAACTAACCAAAAGGGCGGACATGTCGGCAGCTTTATCGGTAGTTTAGTTTTGTCGGCTTTCGACAAGTTGCCTGCCACTATTTTCTTGTTAATTATTACACTTTTAGCTATTTTCTATGCTTTCGGTATTCCACCTAAAGTAATTGTCAAGTTTTTCAACATGTTTAAGCGTGAGTCAATTGAAGAAGAATCGGAGTTAATTGCTCTAAAATCTAAAGCAAGTGAAAATTTTCAGCTCAACGAAGGTGTGCCGGTTGTTCATCATGACAATGGGGTTAGCCTAGATACTCAAAAACCGCTAGCCAGTCTTAAAAATACTGCTCAAAAATTAAGCGGTAGCGAAAACCATGAAGCCTTAACGACTACTAGCGATATTAACTGGCAATTACCGAGCTTAGATTTACTTAATCAAAAACAAGATAAGGCTGACGCCGGTGATGTTAATAATAATGCGCGAATTATCCATGATACCTTTTCGAACTTTAATATAGACGTAGAGATGGAGGGTGCCAATATCGGTCCACGTGTGACTCAGTATACGATGAAGCCTCCAACAGGCGTTAAGCTGACTAAGATTACGGCTCTTGAAAATAACTTAGCCCTAGATTTAGCGGCACATTCAATTCGTATAGAAGCACCTATACCGGGTAAACGAGCAGTCGGTATTGAAGTGCCTAACGTCAAGGCAGCTACTGTAAGAGTTAGTTCGATATTTGCATCACAGACATGGCGCGAAACCAAGAGCAACCTGTCTTTAGTAATCGGTAAAGATATAGCAGGGCACCCAGTAGTAACCGATTTAGGCAGAATGCCTCACTTACTAGTAGCCGGTCAAACAGGATCTGGAAAATCAGTCATGATAAACACTATTTTAACAAGCTTACTGTATAGAAATTCACCATCAGATTTAAAACTAATATTAGTTGATCCAAAACAAGTTGAACTTAAGCCCTATGATGAGATACCACATTTATTAACTCCCGTTATAACTGAACCAGAAAAATGTATTAGTGCTTTAAAATGGGCTGTTGCTGAAATGGAGAGAAGATATAGGGCTTTATCTGAAGTCAAAAAACGAGACATTGTCGAATACAACAGCTTAAAAAATGAAGAAGGCATGCCCTACGTAGTTATAGTAATTGACGAATTAGCTGATCTTATGATGATGGCGGCCAGAGATGTTGAAGCCCTTATAGTCAGAATTGCTCAAAAAGCTCGGGCCGTAGGCATACACTTAGTCCTGGCTACTCAAAGACCATCAGTGGATGTTATTACAGGATTAATCAAAGCCAATGTGCCAGCTAGGATTGCCTTTAAAACCACTTCACAAGTCGATAGCCGAACCATTATTGATCAAGTTGGTGCCGAAAAACTATTAGGCCAAGGCGACATGCTAATGACTTTAGCCGATTCGCCAAAGCCTAGGCGTGTGCAGGGAGCTTTTATCGATGGCGAGGAAACCAATAAAGTGATTGACTTTATCAGGATGCAGCGTCCACCGCAATATGATGATGAGGTTGTTTCACAGCCCGTCCAATTAAATGGTAAAGGCGGTATAGTGGCTGATTACGGAGGCCAAGATGCCGATGACGACATGTTAAAAGATGCTATTCAAGTGGTTATAGATAACAAAAAGGCCAGTACAAGTTTACTGCAAAGAAGGCTAAGAATAGGCTATGGTCGAGCAGCTCGTTTAATTGAAACGATGGAAGAGCAGGGCATTGTAGGTGCTGCCGACGGTTCAAGACCAAGGGAGGTTCTAGTTAATTCATTAAGTGATGTCTACGGCTCCAGTATTAGTAATAGCCTAGAAACACCGGAAGCTGACAATAGCAGGAGTGATTTCTAATTATTAGTATTGTCTTAACTAACCATCCTGAAGCTAAAAAAGCGTTCTTTAAACCCTTTTTGGCCATCCTTTAAAATAGCCAAGTGAACTAAGCCCCAGCCTAATTATTGATTAGCCGAGCCGCTACTTGACTAACAGGGGTAACTTGCTATAATTATAGTTATTATTAAACTTCAGCCTATAACTAAGCATTTAATGTGTATAGGCGTTATCCAAAGGAAGGACAAATTGTGAATCAATACGAAATTGCCGTGCTTTATGATCCCGGTCTTGAAGTAGATTTATCTAAGGCCGAAGAAAGAGTAGTTAAGATCATAAACGATAATGGCGGTAAAGTAATAGCCACAGATAACTGGGGTAAGCGTAAATTAGCATATAGCATAAAAGGTAACGAGCATGCAGTTTATGTGTTTTATACTATTTCAGCACCCCCAACAAGAATTCAAAAAATAGATAGCACGCTCATCATTACTAATGAAGTTATTCGTTTTCTGATTACTAAACCGGATCTTAAAGCTCAGGCCAAAGCCGAAGCCTTAAAAGCCGAAAAAGCGGCCAAAGCAGGTGAGTCACTAGATACCGAAAATGATGAAGCTAAGGAAGACGAATAAATATTAAATTTACTTTAAATAGGATTCAATTTAACTTGACGTATCAACAGCAAATGCGTAAAGCTAAATTGTATAAGTCGTAAAAGGAGATCCAGTAATGGCAAGAAGTCTTAACCAAGTCACTTTAATGGGTAATCTCACTAGAGATCCCGAGCTGAGGCAAACCCCAACCGGGCAAAATGTTACCAGTTTTAGTTTAGCGCTTAATCGTAGTTATCGTGATGGAAACGGAGAATGGCAAGAAACTACAGATTATGTTGACATAGTTTGTTGGGGACCATTAGCCGAAAGAGTGGCCCAGTACTTGAGCAAAGGTCGACGTTGTTTAGTGCAAGGGCGGTTACAATCAAGATCATGGGAGCAAGATGGACAGAAGCGTAGCAAGGTTGAAGTGTTAGCTTCAGACGTAACCTTCTTAGATGGTCGTAACAACGATAGTGAAGCTAGTGCGACAGAGGATGTTCAGGTCGAGTCAGACGAAGCAACTAAGGCAAAGCCTAAGTCATCTAAAAAAGTTAAAGACAAGGATGTTGTTATAGAGGATATTGGTGATGAGCCTATCAACTTAGACGACATACCTTTTTAAGGAGTAAGCAATGGCAAAAATATTTAAGAATCGTACCGAAGTGGCCTATTTCGACTATAAAGATTTTAAAACTTTACAGCGTTATATTGATGGTTATGGCCAAATAGAAAATCGTAAAAAAACTGGCTTGAAAGAAAGTGAGCAACGTCGTTTGGCGATTGCTATAAAACGAGCTAGACATATTGCTTTGTTGCCTTTTGTAGCCAACAATTAAAAGGGTTATTTAGATGGCTTTAAGTATTACTGATTTAAAAAAAGGCACTGTCTTTGATTTTAACAACCAACCATTTAGGGTGCTTGACTACAAGCAGAAAGTTATGGGACGCGGCGGTTCAATAGTCAATGTAAGGATAAAAAGCCTAATTGATGGCAAAGTTTTAGAGAAAACTTTCAAGGGTAATGAACAGCTTAATTCAGCTGATGTAACCAATCAAGAAGTTCAGTATCTATATAAGGATGCATCGACTTTTTATTTCATGAATCAGCAAACATTTGAACAATTTGAAGTTCCAGCTGATTTAATAAATGATCAAGCAGGCTTTTTATTAGAAGGCTCAAACGTCCAGATTCAATTATTTAATGGACGACCGATTAATGTTGTCTTACCCAAAAATGTTGAGTTAAGGGTTAAGTATACCGAAGATGCAGTTAAGGGTGATACCTCTACAGCCATTACTAAAAACGCTGAACTGGAAACAGGCATAACTATAAAAGTACCGGCTTTTATTAAGCAAAACGATCTAATCTCCATAGATACCGAGAGTGGCAGTTATAGAGAACGTGTTAAGACTTAAAAAATGGCTAATAAACAAAGGCTGGATAGTTTAATAGTCAGCCGAGGCATCGTTGCAACTCGCTCACAAGCCGAAAACTACATTAAGCTTAATCAAGTTTTAGTAAATAATAAAATTATTAATAAACCTGGTAGCTTAGTCGATGATACGGCCGACATAAAATTGCAAGTAGAAGAGCAATATGTTAGCCGAGCCGCTCTCAAACTAGACTCAATAAGCAATAGCTTTAAGCTAGATTTTACTGCTAAAACCGTGCTTGATGTAGGCAGCAGTACCGGTGGCTTCACTGATTATGCCCTAAAGCATGGTGCTAGCAAAGTTTATGCCGTTGAAAAAGGGTCTAGTCAGCTTCACCCCTCTTTAAGAACAAACCCCAAAATAGAACTTCACGAAAAAACTGATATTCGGGATTTCAAACCACTGCATTCAATCGATATTGTACTGATAGACGTTTCGTTTATGTCTATTAGGCAAATTTTACCGCACGTTGCAAGTATTACTAGTGACAAAACAGCTATAATTGCTATGGTAAAACCGCAATTTGAAGCAAGACTAAACCAGTTTAAACATAAAGGTGTTATAAAAAACGACAAGTTAAGGCGACAAATTCTAAAAGATTTTGAAAACTGGGCAACTCAATCTTTTGTAATTCTCAACAAGGCCGATTCCAAAATAGCTGGCGCGAAGGGCAATCTGGAAAAATTCTACTTTTTAAAAAATAAGCATAACCATCAACAAGGTGATAAACTCTAATTAATAATGTATTTCTCAAGTCGTGTTCAAGCGGGCCGTATGCTTTCAGCAAAATTGGCAGATAAATATAGATATGAAAATTGCGCCATCATAGCGATTGATGATGGTGGTGTAATTGTGGGATCACAAATAGCTATGACGCTGCATTGTGTCATGACTTTCATAAATAGCGCTAGCATACACTTGCCCTTAGAACCAGAAGCAGTGGCGGGCATTACTAATGATGGCGTGCTAGCTTACAACCCTGTTTATTCTCAAGGAGAGCTTGATGAAATATTAAGCGAAAACCGTAGTTTTATAGAACAAGAAAAGTTAAGGTATATGCATGAACTTAACCAAATGACAGGGCAGGGTGGCACAATCGATAAACGCTTATTAAAAGGACAAAATATTATTGTGGTTTCTGAAGGCCTAAAATCGTCTTTTCAGGTAGAACTTGTGTATGAGTTTTTAAAGCCAGTTCAAGTCCAGCGTCTAATTTTTGCCGTACCTCTAGCAAGCGTGGCTGCAGTTGATAGAATGCATATACTCGGTGACGAAATCCATTGTTTGGATGTACTTGATGATTACAGAGATAACAATCATTACTACGATAAAAACGATATACCGTCTCACGAGAAAATTGTTAAAATTATCGAGAACGTTATAGTTAATTGGCAATAGCCGATTCTTAAACTAAGCTGTCTCTACAGATGATGGCTTAATGATTTTAAATCCTTAATTATAATAAAAGACTGTTTGTTCTCAATCAGGCCTTTTCGTTCTAGAGCAGTAATTTCTCGGGTGGTAGTTTCTCTTGTAGCGTTAACTGAGCTGGCTATATCTTGGTGTCTTAGGGGAGCTTCAATCAAGAGATCGCCGTTGCTTAAGTACTTGCCAAAACGTTGGCTCATGGAAAGTAAGAATGAGATTATCCTTTCTCGAACAGTTCTATACTCAAGCGTCATAATCCTTTCGCTATGAATTCTATACATTTCCATGGTCATATCTAGAATTGGCGTTAGAGCATCAGGGTTATTATTAACAAATTTTAAGAACGACCTTCGACTTACTTTAAAGACAGTTGTTTGAGCTATGGCTTGATATGTCACTTTACGATCATGACCAGTAATAGCCCAAATGATTGGAAATATTTCTTCAGATTTACGTATAATCAGTAAATTTTCTTCGTTATATTTGGTAATATCATAGGCTTTAACTAACCCCTCGGTAATATAGAAAACTCCGTCTGGGTGAGTATCCCCTCTGATGATAATGTCGTTTTTCTTATAGTTTTGTTTTACGCCATTCAGTCGAAAAAAATCCACCAATTCAGCCGTTTGTTTAAGAGTGGCTAACATGCATTTATTATGATAGCTAAACACGTAATCGTCAAATTAGTTTTTTGATGTAACTAATGTCACATAGATTAAGTATTTAATTTTACCCAGTAAAAATTAAGTCTAGGTTAATATGATTGCAGAGTACCGTAAAAAGTTTAAGAGGTAGTCGTGATGGTTAGTAAAAAAGAAATTCATAGACAACTAAAAGCCATCGGTTTCAATTACATGGGCTGGGGTAGATCAGAGATTACAGAATTACCAAAGATTATTTTGCCTGATGAAGAGATATACGAATGTGTTAATGGCATCTATGAAGGCGGCTTTGCTCTATTAGTGGCAACTACTATACGAGTACTTTTAATCGATAAAAAACCACTAAATTATTTAACAGTTGAAGATATGCGATACGATATGATTAGTGAAATGGACTATAGCCACCGTTTACTCGGAGCCCATATAAGCATATCCTCTAACGGTAAAAACCTCCTTTTTAAAAGCTATAATAAGCCTAGACTCAGGAAACTTATCGGCCATGTTCAGCACTGCATATCTGACAATAAGAAAAAACAATTTGAGCATCAAGACAGTCAAGTGGCTCATCTTGAACAGATCAATAAACAGCTTCAAGCCTATTTGATTGCTCAACATCAGTATCAAGTCGATTTACAAGAGTCTATTAAAAAGGACAAAGCCTTGGCCGCTAAGGTACCCGATCCACCTAAACCCAGTTATGAGCTAGCCGATTATTTATACGCTCAAAGTCTTATAAAACAATATAACGAGACCTATAAAGCCAACCTAGAAGCCTCATCCATAAGCCCAGTTACTCAAGCCGATCAAGCTGAAGCACAGGACACTGATCTTAACCAGGAGCTATATCAAGAGGGTGTCAATGAGGTATTCAAACACTTGAACAATCAACCACAAAAGTTGCCTGGTAGCGTAGTTCCTGGAGAAACGGTGCTCAACGTTAATCCTACTAATATAGCTTTTTCAAAACTACCTATGGCTTTAAGAAATCGACGCTTTGGTAGAGCCACTAACTTTATTAAATTAAAAACCAACAAAGCTACCAACTAAACATTGAAACGAAAAAGTACAACGTCATCAGGTTGCATGACGTAGTCTTTGCCTTCGGTTCTAACTTTACCTTTACTTCTAGCGTTAGCCATTGAGCCGGCATCAATTAAATCAGAATAGCTAACTATTTCCGCTGCTATAAAACCACGTTCAAAATCTTTATGGATAACGGCAGCTGCTTGAGGAGCTTTTGTCCCCTTATTTATCGTCCAAGCTCTAACTTCTTTTTCGCCAGCCGTTAAGAAGCTTTGCAGGCCAAGCTGATCATAAGCAGCGTGAATTAACTGCACTAAACTTGATTCAGTTTGCCCATAACTAGATAGCAATTCCTCTGACTCAGTTTGACTTAAACCGCGTAATTCACTTTCAAGCTTTGCGCACACGAATAGTGAGGCAGATGGTTGTACTAGTTGGGCTAACTCATCCTTTTTGGCTTGATTGTTTAAATTAGCTTCATCAAGATTAAACAGAAAGATTACCGGTTTTGCCGTTAGCAGATGAAGATCGGCTAAAGATTCTCTGTCAATTTCTTGGTGATCCCAAAGAGGCTCATTACAATTAAGTATGTCCCTAACTTTTTTATAAGTGTCAGCCAAGGGTTTAAGTTTAGGATTAGCTTTAGCTTCTTTATCTAACTTGAGAAGACGGTTATTAATGGTCTGGAGGTCAGCTAAAACCAGCTCTGTGTTTATAACTTCAATATCCTTTTTTGGATCAGTGTTTAAGTCTACATGGGTGACATTAGGATCGTCAAAAGCTCTAACAACCTGCACAATCGTTGAAACACCCCTAATATGACTTAGGAATTGATTACCTAAACCTTCTCCCCGACTAGCACCTTTCACTAAACCGGCTATATCTACAAAGGTAATTGTTGCCGGTATAATTTTGTCGGTAGAGTATAGTTCCGCTAATTTAGTTAGCCTATTATCCGGTACCGGTACTACTCCTGTATTTGGTTCAATGGTTGCGAATGGATAATTAGCGGCTAGGACACTACTGCCGGTTAGGGCATTGAAAAGAGTAGACTTACCAACGTTAGGCAGTCCCGTTATGCCTATCTGCAGCATATAAACCAATCTGTTTTTCTGTCAAAATCGGGATATGAACTCATATAATTATCTCCTTGTACTATTACTATAATTTTCTCAAACAAGCATTACCTCTTCTGAACTCAAGGTTTAAATAATTTAAATATCACAAAATTAGGTATTTTAACTAGGGTGTCATAATCTCTTGGTGATAAATCTTGCATTTTTGGTAGGGGGACAGGTTCTTTAATGTCAGCTATAAGGAATCCGGCTTCACTCGCTTCTGTTGCTATTTCACCAATAGGTTTGTGCCAGGTAGTTACGGCTAGTTCTGAGTTTACAGCTTCAATTGACTTATGGGTCATGTAATCACTGACTATAGTTACGGAATTAGTGTTTTTATCACGGGATCTGGATAGTTCAGCCTTTTTAGTAGTTTTGTCGTCACTAACTACTTCCATAGCAGAGTAGATGGGGTGGTTACATGAGAATAAGAAATAAGAGTTAGGTCTAAGAACACGGTAAACTTCTTTAAAGACTTGGCGCCAATCCTCAATGTAGTGAATAGCTAGGCTGGAATAAGTAAAATCGAAACTATTATCTGGCAAATCCAAATTTTCCATATCGCCTATCTGAAACTCGCAGTCTGGGTAACTAGTTCTGGCTATATCTATTAGCCTTTCAGATATATCTATCCCAACAGACTTAATCGCTCCATGAGTTCGCAAGTAATTAGAGTCTTCACCACTACCACAGCCTAAGCTAATAACAGTCTTACCCTCAAGGTCAGGAAGCAAGCTATACATAGCTGGCTTTTCATAAAGGGAGTGATAAATACTATCATCAGGATTACGAACATGCGCCGTATAATCATTGGCGTGTTCGTTATACCAATTTATTGAGCGTTCATCTGTGGACATGTATAAATTATAACAGGCTGAAGTGCTAGTATGGAAATACATAAGGTAATACCTTGACAACAAGTATTACATATTGATAATATCAGTACTATGACATATAGCACTACAATGACTAGAAAAGGCCAGATAACTATCCCGGCAAGCATACGTCGCAGTATGAGAATTAAGCCTGGCGAGTCTATAAACTTCAAGATTGAAGAAAATAACAAGATAATCATTGAAAAGAATGACTGGAAAAATAGGCTTGAAGAATTACATAAAGAAACTGCAGCACACCTCAAGAAACACAACATCAAGCCTTTAAGTGATGAAGAACTAGACAGTGCTATTAATGAGGCAGCCGAAGATGGTGCAACAGAGCACTACCGTAGAAGTCTAAGGTAGTCGTATTTATAGCTTATGAAAAGCCTTGATACTAATATAACTCTTAGGTTACTACTCAGAGATGTGCCTGAGCAGCTGGAAAAGGTGTTGAACTTGATTGACTCATCTAAATCCAATAGTTTAATACTAGAGGATGCTGTGTTGTTCGAGTCTGTATGGATTTTGTCGGGTAAAATGTACAAGTTTGATAGGCAGCTTATAGCAAAACTATTGTTTGGACTTACAAGTATACCCCAGATTATCTGTAATAAAGCCATGCTAGAGAAAGCAATACCGCTCTATGTGTCGCATAAGAAGATTTCTTTTGTTGATGCGTGCCTTACAGCCTATGCTGAGTTGAATAATGCCGTGCCTCTACTGACTTTCGATAGAAAGCTTGCTGAAACTGCACCCAAAATAGTCACTGAACTATAAAAGTATCTAGTTCACTAACCCTAATTCTTCTATACGCTCTGGTGAATAACCTCGGGTTCTTTTAGCATCTGGTTGTGGCAGTAAAAAGCTGATTTCAAAAGGTTGGTTTGATAAGTAACTATACCACAACTAATATTGCTCATATTTATTTACAATTTCCTTAATTAACATCATCTATAAGGAAATTAATCTTGACATAATAATATATATTTCATATACTTATTATTATGAATACAACAACTCTTCATATACCTATGGACAAAACTGTACGGGAAAAGCTTGAGTCTAAGGCTAAGAGACTTGGCTTTGACTCTGCGCAGGCATATATTCGCGTGTGGGCTAAAGCGGAAGCCGAAAACCGTATTCTAAGTTTTGATGATGACGATTGGGGTGAACCTAGTGCCGCTGCATCCAAACGGCTTAATAAAGCAGCAGAAGATGCAAAGCGGGGCAAGAATGTTAGCCAACCTTTTTACTCAGTAGAAGAAATGATGTCTCATTTAGATAAACTATGAAACCAATTCGCCTGACTAAAGGCTTTGGGAAACACTATAAGCAAAGAATTGCTCCAATCAAAAACTTAAGAAGCGTA
>DAHWAT010000018.1 GCA_027327085.1 Candidatus Saccharimonadota bacterium | reverse complement strand
AAAAGTAAGTGTTTTTTTACATACTCTATTAAAAAATACCATATAGGCTAGACTAAGTCAAAGTTTTAAGTGATAGTGTTAGCCCAAATTTAAAAGTGGAGTAGCTTTTTCTGTAGATACCCTGGAACACAAAACTAAAACTGGAGTGGAGTTTAGGCAAATTTAAAAGTGGAGCTTTAAAGTGTTTTTTTAGTTATTCTTTACCTGTAATAAGGAGGTATTATGGGGCAGATTCACAAGCAGTTTAGTGATGAGGAAGTAAAACAGTACTTTAAATGGTATGAGGATAAGGTCATGACTAAGTCTGAGATACTAGCTCTACTAGGGATTAAAGACAGCCGGTTCTATGCTCTACTAGCTCAGTATAGAGATAAGCCAAAAGAATTCAGCGTGGCATACAACCGAATAAAAGCTACCAGGAGCTTACCATCTAAAGTAGTCAAGCAAATCCGTATAGAGTTGGAGCTGGAAAGAAGTTTTGTGACTAATCCTAACATGTCAATCATGTTCTACAACTACGCTAATATTCGTGATGTGGTTGAAGAAGAGACTGGATATAGTCTATCTGCTCAGACGGTCATAAATTATGCCAAGAGGTGGGGATTTTACTTAGAAAGGCCAAAGCGTAAGGCCCATACCAGAGAAGTATTAACTGACTCAGTCGGTATGCTGCTACAGCATGATGCGAGCACACATCAGTGGAGCCCTTATGCATTTAGACCGGACGGTAAACCACTGAAGTGGTCACTCATTACTACCCTAGATGACCATAGTCGTAAGTTACTGTATGCGGATATGTTTGAGCATGAGTCTGCTTGGGCACATATACAGTCATTGGAATACGTAGTATTACATAACGGGGTTGGTATCCAGTATTACTCAGACAACCATGCTATCTTTCGGTATGTGGCGAACCGTGACGCCAATGGCCTGAGTGCTGCCAACTACCAGAGGATCCTTAGTACTGACGACATTGCTCCACAGTGGAAACAAGCTGTTGAAGCCAGTGGCATGAAAGTGACCTATGCACTTAGTCCTGAAGCTAAAGGTAAGATTGAGAGGCCCTATCGTTGGCTACAGGATAGGATTGTTCGAAGAGCTGCCAGAGAGCATGCCAGAAACATAGATGATGTTAGGCGCATACTCTACCATGAAGTAGATAGATACAATAACCGGGCAGTACATAGCACTACTGGCGAAATACCAAGCATTAGGTTCAATAATGCACTTAATGATGGTAGGTCAGTATTTAGACCACTAGACGTTACTAAAGCTAAACCGCCAGTAATTTCAACCAAAGATATATTTTGCCTGAGGACAGAACGTAAAGTTAATGGTTATGGAAAGATATCTTTAAACAATTTACAAATGAGTGTCCCAGGTAATCTTCCTGACGGGACTGCTGTAACCCTACATATTATTCCAGACAAAGTAACAACTGAAGTAAGATTTCTTAGGAGCAATACAGTACTAGGATACCAACAGATACCAACGCCAAAACAACTCCGGTTTTAAAGTTGTGATGCTACTGTTTTAAATTTGGGTTAACAACCTGACCCCATTTTAAATTTGTTAGATATTCGACTCTTGATAAAATGACTTAGGTCTTGCTGGAGGAGTGCAAGAGCGGTTGAATTGGCTTGTCTCGAAAACAAGTGTGCGTGTTTTACGTACCGAGGGTTCGAATCCCTCCTCCTCCGCCATAAATGACCTTATTTAGATAGATTAATATATTTTAGGATTTAACATTTTTAATTAATCGAGATAAACGATATCTATTAGAGGTTATAAAATACAAAATTATTATCAATAACCCAAAACCAATATAAACTAAACCTATAGTGAAAGTAGTCTTAAAGGTGTAAGACGCCATTTTATCGACAAAAGATACAATAGACGCCCTAAATAACCCAAGCGAGAGATTTTTATCTAAAACTGACACTAAATTTTGCATTAGACCAGCCTTAAAAACTAAACTTAATGTTGCAACTAGACCGGCAATTACAGCAGAAAAACCGAGAAATAACAGAGATTTAAATAGTTTTCTTAAGCTTAAAAACAGACACAGCAATAATAGACATAAAACTACAGCCAAAATTACAATGTATGACCTTAATTTAGTAAGCAAACCTTTAAGCTTATAGCTTTCATAATATGGTCGATGATCTTTAATAACTAAACTATCCTGGGTAAAAGAATCATTTTTAAAGACCCGACCATTTTGGATTGCAGTAACTGCTGCCTTATATACTTTATTGGGACTGAGAAAGCTAGTTTGGCAGTCGGCTGCAAAAACGTCAGAACCGTTAAAAGTTAGAAGCTGATCAAGATTACAGTTTGGCAATTGTTCATACTGCCCTTGTATATCTTTAGCTAGAATATTGGCTAGAGAAGTTTTTAAGTTATTAAAATTAATTTTAAATATGGGTTTGTTAGTTTTGCCACTTAACCAAACATAGTTTGCATTAACAATGATATTAATATCTTTGCTAAATTGTGCCCTTGTATAGGTCAATTTTAGAGACTGGGCTATATATGGGTCGATTTTTTTAGCTAAACCTGGATTATTTAAACTGCTAGATATGTTATTTGATGCTAGATTAAGCACATCAGTATAAAGGCCAACTTGTTTAGCCCATTGCTTAACGTTAGAGGTATCCGACAAAGTTTTATCTAGACTAATTAAAGCAGCGAGGCCTATAAAACAAAAAATTAATACCAGGCAAATTATTAAAACCAAGCTTTTTTTCACTAAAGTCATAGCTAGATTATAGCCTGATTGGATATACTCTAATTATGGCTGATAGTATTTTTACTAAAATTATTAATAAAGAAGTCCCGGCCTACATAATCTACGAAGATGACTATAGTTTGGCCTTTTTAGACATTCACCCTGTTCAACCGGGGCATGTTTTAGTTGTGCCAAAGAAGCAAATTGAGCAATGGTTAGATCTAGATGAAGACACCTATTTGCATCTCATGCAAGCCGTTAAAATAGTTGGCGAACAGCTTAAAACGGTTCTATCTACCAAATTTGTTGGTCTCAAAATTGTAGGCGTTGATGTAGCACATGTTCATGTTCACCTAATACCTTTTAATCGGGGTACTGAGTTTAATAGCTCTCAAGACATGACAAACACACCTAATCACCAAGCTCTTAAAGTCATGGCAGCAAAATTATCACTAAATAAGTTAAAATAAAGCTAAATGGATTTTCTTTACGCAATTTTCTTTGGAGCTGGTACAACCGCCCTTGCCTACAATACTCTTGGTAGAAGAGTCGGATATTCTAATTCAAAAAATTTAGTTAAAACGCTAGCCGCAATATTTATTTTTACTACCTTAATTTTCTTCACCATTCTAGCCTTTATCATTCACGCTAAATAGCCTTTTAATGCTATAAAACTATAGCAAATAGGCAGATTTGTTGATAATATATGGCTATGGATGAGAGGGGGTTGGGCAAGCGTTTACAAGATGCACGTTTAGCGGCTGGTTTGACTCAGCAGCAACTATGCGCAGCAGCCAATCTGAGCTTTTCTACGTTGACCAAGATTGAAAGAGGTGCAATTAAGTCGCCGTCTATATTTACAATCGAAGCAATAGCCGAAGCCTTAAAACTAAGCCTAGATGAGTTAGTTGGCAATGCCAACAGTCAAGCAAATCGTCGACTTAAAACTACCAAAACCGGTGTAAGTTTTGTTTATTTTGACGTTAATGGTTGTTTGGTTTACTTTTATCAAAGAGCTTTCGATAAACTTGCTCTCATGAGTGGGGCTCATCTTGAAACGGTTGAGTCAGCCTTTTGGCATTACAATGATCAGGTTTGCCGAGGAGAAATAAGTTTAGACGACTTTAATCTTAAGTTAGCTGATAGACTGGGCATAGACGGTTTAAGATGGCAAGATTACTATCTAGAAAATGTTGAACCAATTCAGGAAATGCAAGATCTGCTCAAATGGACGGCGCAAAATTATAAAGTTGGATTACTTACCAATATTATGCCAGGTTTACTTGGCTCAATGATGCGCAATAATCAGCTACCGAATCTGGCTTATGATGCTATAATCGATTCTTCTTCAGTTGGTGCCATTAAACCAGAGCTTAAAATTTATAAAGAAGCCGAAGCACAAGCTAAAGTTAGACCCGATCAAATACTTTTAATTGATGATGACCGCATTAACTTAATGGCCTCAGAGCGTCTAGGATGGCATGTGCTATGGTTTGACGATTCACACCCAAAAGACTCGGTTGAGCGGGCTAGACAAGCCCTAGAGCCTTCTAGTTAGCTTTAAAACGTAGTATCTCGTCAGCTATAGTCTCAAGTTCATGTTTGGCTTGATTGAGTTGGTTTTTGGTTTGTTCAACAAGCCGCTCAGGCGCCTTTGATACATAGGCTTTATTGCTAAGACGATTGTCCAGCTGGGATATTAATTCATTTAACTTAACTTGTTTAGCTTTAAGTTCACTGGCATATTTAACTGTTACAGCTTGATCGACGCTTAACCAACATCTAAAAGCGCTATTGTTAAGTTTCAGGCTACCTCCCCTGCCCTCATTTACCTTTTGTACCTTAGCCAAACGTTTAATTAAATCTTGATTAACTGCCAGTAATTTAGAGTCTTCAAAGTAGAGATCTGCCTTATTTGTTCCAAGTAATTTCATAGTCGATCGAACTTCAGCGACAAGCGATTGTATTTTATCGAACTGCTTGGCTTTATTTTTGTCATAAGACAACATCTCGTTAAAAGTTTTAGTGGCTAAAATTGACCCAGAATCGATATTGAGAGTTTGCCAAATTGCTTCAGTCACGAAGGGTGCAAACGGATGCAGCATAATTAGGGTTGACTCTAGCAGATAATCCAGGAGTGGCTTATTGGGATTTATTTTAGAAGCTTCAATGTACCAGTCGGCAAAATCATCCCAAACAAAGTGATACAACTCTTCAAAAACTTCTGAAAATCGATAGCTATCCATGTTACTTAACATGTTAACCATAACTACACTTAGCTTGTTAAGTATCCAATTGTCCGCCTCTGTTACAGCTTTAGTCTCACCCCTGTTGAGTTGGTTCGAGTCTACGCCTTCAATATAGCGGGCAATATTCCAGAGCTTGTTACAGAAATTTCTAGCTTCCTCTACCCTTCTTTGATCGTAGCCTCGATTAACGGCTGGAGATCTTCCCCAAATAATACCCATACGAACAGCATCGGAGCCAAATTGTTTAATAACTGGTATGGGATCAATAACGTTACCGACTGATTTACTCATTTTGCTACCATCTTCTGCCATAACATAACCGTGGATATAGACTGACTTAAAGGGGATATCCTTGGTTACATAAAGTCCTAGCATTAACATTCGGCTAACCCACGGGTAAAGTATTTCGCCGCCAGTTTCCATTAAGGATAAAGGATAAAACTTCTTAAACTCTGCGCTACTCGGAAAATCTAATGTGGCATAAGGCCATGAACTACTACTAAACCAAGTGTCAAAAACATCACTATCTCGCCTGTATGTTTTCCCCTCAATCGTAATAATCTCTTGATTGACACTCTCGTCATAAATCCAATCCGACGGATTATCGACGTTTTGAAAAGCTGGAATGGGAATTCCCCAGGCTATTTGGCGGCTAATATTCCAGTCGTGTAGCCCATTCAAATAACTGATTAATTGTTGCTTTTTGGCTTCGGGATAAAAAGTTATTTTATTCTTTTCTAATACAGCTATTGCCTCTTTAGCAAGTTTGTCTATATCGACAAACCATTGTTCTCGCAGCAGAGGTTGAATAACCGTATCACACTTGTAGCAATGACCAACACTATGCTTATGTTTCTCTACTTTAACTAAACTGCCCTGCTCTTTCAGATCATCAACTACAAGTTTTCGGGCCTCTTCAACAGACAATCCAAGATATTTCGAATGAACATTAGTCATTTTGCCTTCATAATCAATCACACTAATAAATGGCAAATCATGACGTTTGCCGACCTCAAAATCGTTGATATCGTGAGCGGGCGTGATTTTAACTGCTCCAGTACCAAAGTTCATATCAACGAAACTATCGGACAAAACCGGAATTTCGCGATTTGTCAGAGGTAGTTTAACGGTCTTACCGATGTATTTTTGATATCTTTTGTCGTCTGGATTAACCGCTACAGCCGTATCGCCAAGCATAGTCTCCGGTCTGGTTGTCGCTACGATTAACGAATCGCTACTGCCGACAAGCGGATAACGAATATACCATAAATGCCCCGGTTCTTCTTTATGAATAACCTCTATGTCAGCAAAAGCCGTGCCATGATAGGTGCAAAAGTTAACCAATCTTTCGCCCCTGTAAATCAGACCATCATCCCATAAGCTTTTGAATGTTTCAAAAGCTCTTTTGACTATTTTGCTATCTAGAGTAAAGGTGAAATGTTGCCAATCACAACTTAACCCCATACTGCGCATTTGAGACTGAACATTGTCACGGTTTAAGGCTACAAAATCCCAAATTTGGTTATACAGTTCATCCCGACTGAAATCGAAACGACTTTTTCCAGCTTTAGCTAATTGCTTTTCATAAACAGATTGAGTTTCAAAGCCGGCATGATCTGATCCGGGCAAAAACAAAACTGATTCACCTTTGGCTCTATGGAAACGAGCGGCAATATCTTCTAAAGCCCCTGTTAAGACATGGCCAATATGCAGGTTACCGTTGGCATTAGGTGGCGGGATAACTATTGAGTAACTGGTTTTGGCGTCACTCGGCCTAAAAGCGCCACTTTTTTCCCATAGGGCATATATGTCTGATTCGTATTGCTGAGGCTGATAAGCCTTAGGTAGTTTCATTATTTTAGTAATAATAACAGATGAATCATCATTCTGAAAGGAGTAATTTTGGATTCATATGAAAGAGGAAATTTAATAGAGGGCTTTAAGGATTACATGCTCAGATTGGGCTCTATATCTAGTGTTTTTAACTCATCTGGCGCGAACGAGTTGGCTTTAAAAAAGCCTAAACAGGCAACCATAGCGGCATTATCGGTACATAATTTAATATCAGGGCAGTGAATAGCTATGGGAACAGCCCGACCTAACATATCTCTTAAACTTTGACTGGCGGCCACGCCTCCGGCCAGAACCAGGCTGCTTGGCTGAAACTCAAAAAAAGCTCGTTTGGCTCTTTCGACTATGGTTTCAAACGCGGACTGCTGAAAACTAGCGGCGATATCGGCCTTTTGGGCTAAATTCAAGCGTTTTGGCAGCTTTACAGAAGGGAAGTCGTAACTTTCACCTATTAAAGCTTGAGCAGTCCTTAAAACGGCCGTTTTAGGCCCACTAAACGAAAAGTCATAGCCTGGCATTTTGGCTTTCGGCAACTTGTAGGCAAAGGGATCACCTTGTTTGGCTAACGCTTCGATTGATGGCCCACCGGGGTAGGGCAGACCCAAAATTTTAGCAACTTTATCGAAAGCTTCGCCGATTGCATCATCTTGCGTTTGCCCTAGTAAATCATATTGAAAATGATCCCTAAATAAGACCAATTGACTATGTCCACCCGATACTATGATGGCTAGCATAGGGAAGGTTGGCTGTCGATCCGGTAGCTTATAGTCTGGGGCGTCAGTTTGAGTTATGAAATTTGCGTAAACATGAGCTTCAACGTGATTAATCTTATACAGGGGTTTTTGCAATGAAATAGCCAATGTTTTAGCAGTTAGCAGGCCAATTAGTAGACTACCCGCTAAACCAGCACCATAAGTAACAGCTATAGCATCAATGTCTGGCCAATGACAACCAGACGACTCCAAGGCTTCTTCTATAACTGGAATAATTACTTCAATATGACTACGAGCAGCGATTTCTGGTACAACTCCACCGTATTTTGCGTGCAAATCCATACTGGAAGCGACTGCTGCACCTAGTAACCTATTGCCATCCTCGACAATGGCTGCAGCGGTTTCATCACAACTAGACTCAATTCCCAAGACTTTCATAATTATTACTAGTATACTTTAATTAACAGCTATGAACCCACGTACAATCATAAAGAAACTAATACCATCTAGTTTATTTAGATTAATAGAGCCGTATGGCCATCTAATAGAGGCCGTTATTTTTAATATTATTAACGGTTTTCCAGGGCGAGGGATAAAGGTTATAGGGGTGACTGGTACTAATGGCAAAACCACTACCTCATTCATGATTCACCGCATGCTCCAACAAGCCGGATACCATACAGGCTTAATGACTACGGTCGCCTGGGGAGCAGGTGAAGATATAAAAAATCAGATACATCACTATACAAATGTTCCAGCACCAGAAATGATGCAACGACTAAAATATATGAAGCAACAAAAAATAGACTGGTTAGTTTTGGAAACAACCAGTCAGGCTTTGGCTCAACACCGAGTTTTTGGCATAAAGTATTCAATTGCGGTACTCACAAATTTAACGCATGAGCATTTGGACTACCACCGTACATTTGAAAGATATAGGAATGCCAAAAGACGGATGTTTAAACTGGCAAATAAGAATAAACAGGGAATGCAAGTCGGTATTATTAACGCCGATGACCCAAGTGCCCAATTTTTTGCCAGCGATGTTAAGCATCCGGTCCTCTATGGTATAGACAAAGGCGATTTAAGGGCTTTTAAGATTAAACTAACTCCTTCAGGCTCAACTTTTACGGCTAAAATAGACGATAAATCATATCAAGTAACATGTGCCATACCTGGCAGTTTTAATGTTTTTAATAGTCTAGCTACCGTAGCGGTTGGTCACGTTTTGGGTCTTAGTGAAAACCAAGTCTCTCAAGGTATTGCCGCTTTAAAATATGTCGAGGGGCGAATGAACCATGTCGATGAGGGCCAGCCGTTTGATGTGATAGTAGATTATGCTCATACCCCAGATAGTTTTGAAAAATTATTTAAGGACATCAAACCTCTTGTCAAGAACCGACTGATTGTAGTTTTTGGATCAGCTGGTAGGCGAGACGAGGCTAAGCGGCCCGTCCAAGGCGAGTTAGCCGGAATTTATGCTGATGAAGTTATTCTCACAGAAGAAGACGATCGAGATATAGATGGTCAATTAATTTTAAATGAGATTGCTAAAGGCGCCGAAAAAGCTGGCAAAATCAGGAACAAGAACTTATTTTTGGTAGCAAATCGAGTTGAGGCCATCAATTTTGCCATTCAACGCGGCAAAAAGGGTGACGTTATTATGCTACTCGGTAAGGGACATGAGAAAACGATTGAACGAGCTAACGGTGAAAACCCCTGGGATGAAGTAGCCGAAGCTAAGAAAGCCCTTAAAAAAAGCCTAAAAAAATAGAAAAAAGCTTGACCAATAATTAGCACTCAGGTATATTGAGTGCTAGATACAGGTGTTACATGCGAGATAACATCTGTTTAGTTAAATAATTCTAAAGCAGGAGGAAACAATGAGCACACCCTTAACGCCAATGGGAGAATATGTAGTGGCCGAAAATGAAGCCGCCGAAGAAAAAACGGCAAGCGGACTATATTTACCCGAACAAGCCAAGGAAAAATCTAGTATAGCTAGGGTTTTGGCAGTCGGTAAAGACGTTAAAGGTCTGAAAGTTGGAGATCGAATAGTTTATAAAAGCTATAGTACTACCGATGTAAAAGTGGAGTCTAAAGACTACATAATTATTAAAGAAGAAGATATTTTAGCAACCGTTAAATAGGGAAGGAGATTACAAAAAATGGCCAAAAAAGTATTTTATGATGATGATGCAAGGAAGCGCATTTTAGGCGGGGCAGAAATTTTATACAACGCCGTAAAAACTACTATGGGGCCAAAGGGCCGTAATGTAGTTTTAAGCAAAAGTTTTGGTTCGCCTACGGTAACTCACGATGGCGTCACTGTTGCTAAAGGAGTTGAATTAGCCGATAACGATGACGAGACGCTTGGTTTTAAAGTTGGGGCTGAACTAATTAAGCAGGCTGCTAGCAAGATGAATGACGTTGCTGGTGACGGTACTACCACTGTTACGGTTTTGACTTACCACATATTAAGTGAGGCTAATAAACTAATTGCGGCTGGTCATAATCCGATGCTTCTTAGAAAAGGTCTTGAGGCTGCAGCCAATGAAGCTATGGCTGGCTTAAGTAGTTTCACAGAAGATATTAAGGGTAATAAATCGCGAGTAGCTGAAGTTGCCACAATTTCCGCTGGTGACCAAGAGATCGGTAATTTAATTGCTGAAGTAATTGAAAAAGTTGGCAAAGACGGAGTGGTAACAGTTGAGGAAGGTCAAGGGCTTAAACTCGAGAGCGAAGTCGTTGAAGGGTTTACCTTTGATAGAGGTTTTGTTAGCCCTTATATGGTAACTGATGCAGCTCGGATGGAAGCAATCTATGATAAACCAGCTATTGTTATTACCGATAAAAAAATAAACAGTATTCAAGATTTTCTGCCGTTATTAGAGAAATTAGCCCAAGCTGGTAAAAAAGACCTGGTCCTAATTGCAGAAGACGTAGAAGGTGACGCTCTTCATACTTTGATCCTCAATCGATTAAAGGGCGTATTTAATACCTTAGCTATAAAAGCTCCAGCATTTGGCGATAGAAGGAAAGATATACTAAACGATATTGCTGTTCTGACTGGCGCTGAAGTCATCAGCGAAGAACGAGGCATGACATTTGAGAATGTCGATCTAGACGTAGTTGGGTCAGCCAGAAAAGTCATTACTAATAAAGATGAAACAACGATTATTGAGGGTGGTGGCAAATCGGCCGATGTTCAGGCTAGAATTTCTCAAATCAATGCTCAAATAGATCGTGCTACCAGCGAATATGATAAAGAAAACCTTGAAAAAAGACGAGCTGCTTTATCTGGTAAAGTTGCGGTGATTAAAGTTGGCGGTGCCACCGAAACCGAAATAGAAGAAAAGAAATATCGAGTTGATGACGCAGTTCACGCGGTTAAGGCAGCCCTTGATGAAGGTATTGTATCGGGTGGTGGGGTAACACTCATTAATTTGTCTAATCAGATTAAAGTTACAGACGCCAATGACTCGGTGGCTGCTGGTAAGCAACTACTAGTCAATGCTCTGGAGCAGCCGTTTAAGATTCTACTCAATAACTCGGGTATCAATGCTGAAGCCTTCCTACCACAAGTTAAAGGTGCTAAACCTGGACACGGCATTGACGTCAATAATCCGGATAAATTAGTTGACCTCAAGGCTAACGGTATTGTTGATCCTACAAGGGTTACCAAAGAAGCAATTCAGAATGCCGTATCTGTTGCAGGTACATCTATGACTATGGGAGCGTTGGTAGTCGATGTTCCCGAACCCAAAACCGCCTCTGCCACTCCAGACATGAGCGGCATGGGTATGATGTAGAACCCCTAAACACTCCAATTACTATAAATTGACAATAAGTCTATTATCTGATATACTAAAATAATGTCAATTGAGTTTGGTGGTGCATTTCCAGAAGAGCCTAGGCCTATGTCTAAGACAGATACCAGAGAGCTTATACTAGGTATTAACGAGATTGTTGATTCTAGTCAAGCCTCAGAAATGATTTCGGCGATCTGGGTAACGAATTACCTGAATTTAGCTATTCACACTAACGTGCATCGGCAATTTAGTGCTGTGGAACCTGAAGGAAACTGTTTTATGATAGTAGACATTTTGCCAAATGATTTTCCCAAGCATCAACATGTCACCATTTCTTATGACAAGAAAAATCAGACACACGCTTTTTTTGATAGTGACACGGACGATTTAAAGTGTAACCACGCAAAAGCCCACCTAGCTAAAGAAGCTGCGAATCTTTTAATTGGTGTATCAGAAAACTCTACCGATAGCCTGGATCATTACGGAGCAATCCTCAAAGCTATAGAGGCTAATTCAAGTGATTATTTGCTAAGATTAGACCAAATTATAAGGGCTCAAAAAGCAAATAAGCCAGCCGTTAGCGATGAACTGGACTCTAGTTTAGCGGAAAGGTTCTGGAATATTATAGTAGGCGGCAGGCTAGGCCCAATTAATAGTACTTGTGGGAGCTACATATTGAAATCTGCTTCAGAGGAGATAGCCATTACCAGGGATAGGCAAACTTTACCTCAACCAGACGGATCTATAAAAGAATCAATTCAGCACACCATACAGATTGACCGTTTTTATAGACAGAATAATCAGGTGGTTAAAGTGTCTAAGCGATTAACCATAAAAGATTTGACCCCGACAATCAAAGACTTTAAAAGGAAGGTTAGTGGACTTTACAGGGCTTCTGTCCTAGAAGAACTAGACGAAGCTAGTGAACAACCGAGTGATATCGAAAGACCAGCCTCATACAAGGACTACACTACGTTTAAAGAAATAATAGACCGAGCTCTTGGCTAGTTTTTATTAAAAACTATTGTTCTAGTGATGGGTGATTAGTAAAGTAGTTAATTTCATTAACTACATCCAAAAGGGCTCTAGCCCTTGTAGATTCGTCTTCTATTTTTTCAGCTGCATCATAAGCTTGAGCTATTAAATCTTTATTATCGGTTGCCTGTATCATCATCATCAAGGTTTTGAAGTTTTCTTCAGCTGATAAATCGAGTTTATGAATAATTGGG
>DAHWAT010000017.1 GCA_027327085.1 Candidatus Saccharimonadota bacterium | reverse complement strand
GTTCTAGCTAAACCTGGCACCATCACTCCTCACACGGAATTTGATAGTGAAGTCTATATTCTGACAAAAGAAGAAGGTGGACGTCACACACCGTTCTTTAAGGGATACAAACCACAATTCTACTTTAGAACTACCGATGTAACTGGCGAAGTAGAATTACCAGCTGACAAGGAAATGGTCATGCCTGGTGATACAGTTACCTTTAAAGTTAAACTGTTAGCTCCTATTGCGATGGAGCAAGGCTTACGCTTTGCTATCCGAGAAGGTGGCCGTACGGTTGGAGCTGGTGTAGTCACTAAAGTCATAAAATAAAGACTTTTTTAGCAAAGAAAAGGACCTCTTTGAATGAGGTTCTTTTTTATTTTAAGCCTAAATTGACAAACTTATAACTAATAATGTATAAGTACTTTATAGATAGCTTTTAGAGTTTAAGTAGAGAGATTTAAGAATAAGAGATTTTTAGACATGAGTGAGATAGTAAATCAGGAAATAGACCAAACTAGTCATCTAGCCAGAGTTGGCCAAAAGCTAGAGTACTTGGCTGCAGTAGCCTGTAGCACACTAGCTATAGGCATGGCTATAGAAACTAATGCCGATGCAGCAGTTATCCATAGGACACCTCGTCAAGCCTTGCTAGCTAAAATTACGGCTCGACCAATCATAAAGCAGGCTATAGAGAGAGTATGATTCATTGGAAATATTTTCTCAACCTGGAAACTTTAGTTACGGCATAATGAATAACGTTACCTCGCTTTATGTTAGGGGGCATGACTGGGAGGTTACTGGACCATGCGACCCACTGGCACTTAATTCAAATATGGCTAACAATATTAGACTAGTCCAAAACAACCTAAGCGGCACCTATGAAATAAGCTGTGGAATAAGTGATGCTCCAGCGCAAAAGGAACATGTATCTATCGCTGATGCTTGTATTACAAATTCTCAAACAGAGTGTAAAACCATGAATTATTTTCCTCTGCTAGACGCTAAAGTCATTAAATACCCAAAACCAGTACCGGCTGCCACCGGCATTGAGCCTGAGGTTATTGCCGATGATGGGCTAAAAGCTAAGTATGGCCAGCTAAATGAAGTTGACGCTAGTATTAATGAAAAGAAGCACACAACTTCAGCGACATTTATTTTTGGTAGAGTGTTTAAAGAAGCTACACCCGGTGCTGGCCCTAAAGCTAGGCAAATCAAGACTCTGACTATTGATACCAATGCCAGGAATATAGCTCGAGTTATCCCAACCTGGTATAAGGCTTAAAAGTTATAAGGGCTTTGGGGTTTTTGGTAAATATCTGAACTGTTTATTAATTAAAAATAAAGGACATTATAGGTTTAATAAGCAAGTTTTGTTGGACTTAGTTTAAAAATTAGTTAAATTTAACAAAACTACTCGATTCTCAAAACCTATTCTATATGATAAAAAAGATATGCATTTTTCTTTAAATCTATAAATATTGCAGATCAATTCTATATCTGTTAAAGTAGGTTTACTATCAAATAAATTTGCTGACTAAAAGTCACATTGATTAAGCAATCGTGATGTTACAGCAACTAGTTTCATAACTAGAAAGGAATAACACCTTATGGCAGAAGCCAAAAACACTGAAAAACAGCGTATTAGAATTCGCTTAAAGGCTTACGATCACAAAGTGATCGATCAAGCAGCTAAACAAATTATTGATACCGCTTTAAGAACTGGCGCTAGCCTAGCTGGCCCAATACCTTTGCCGACTAGACGTACGACTTATACGGTTATAAAAAGTCCACATGTATATAAAAAGGGCCGTGAGCAGTTTGAAATGAGAGTCCATAAACGTTTAATTGATGTGTTTGAGCCTACACCCAAAACGATAGATAGCTTAATGAACCTATCCTTACCAGCCGGTTGTGATGTAGAAATTAAGATGTAAATTTAGTTATGAGCTACGATTCTTACAGAAATAGGCTACTCTGCGTTAGAGAAACTAAAATACCAGATCTATGGATTGCTCAATTTGAGCCGCCTGCGCCAGTTGAAACTATCAAAAAGATGGTTGAACAAATGAGTAAAGCCCAGAAGCGAAATACTACAACTGGGTCGGCATAATTTGCTGGCGATAGAGAACCTCTATCATGCTGTTGGCAGAGAGAATTCTTTCCAAGACGGAGAAGAACTGAAGTCTTTTTATCGAGGATTGGCCTGTTTACGCCAGTATGTACACGTAGACTACGAGGAATTGAGTGAAAAAAGCATTCTAGATATGAGTGAGGCTGAGTTAAAAGTCATGGGGATTGATACCAGCGTTAAAATTAGCGAAGAACATTTTGTAGAATTTTCAACAGATTGACAGAAGTAAGTACTTCGTGATACTCTATAACGGTATTTTGCAGTAAGAAATAACTTGGTGTATGAATGCAGGTCTAGCTAACAGGTTAGAAACCACACATCACCAAGCATTTTTGTGTCTTACTCGGAGCATAATTAGAAAGGAAAGATAGGTGAAAGCCCTAATTGCCAGAAAAATCGGTATGACTAGTACGATCAGCCAAGATGGTACCTTGCAGGCTATTACTCTTCTTTCGGTAGATCATCAGACCGTGCTAGCTATAAAGACTCAGCAAAAGGACGGCTATAATGCCATACAGCTGGGTACTGAGCAGTCAAAAAAACTCAGCAAAAGTCTAGCTGGTCATGTCAAAGCATCTAAGACTTCCCCCAAGATTATTAAAGAATTTAGAGTTAACGAAATACCTGAAAATTTCAACGTCGGAGCCCAATACAGCGCCGACGTTTTTAGTGTAGGCGATCAAATCCAAGCCACTGGTTTAACCAAAGGTAAAGGTTGGGCAGGTACAATCAGGCGTCATAACTTCCACCGAGGCCGTAAAACTCATGGCGGCAGATCCTACAGACGTCCTGGTTCGATTGGTTCTATGTACCCTCAGCACATCTTTAAAGGTACCCGTATGGCTGGACAATTAGGCCATGAGCAGCGAACGATTAAAGGCCTTAAGGTGGCCTTAGTCGACATTGAAAGAAGTGTTATAGGTGTGACAGGTTCAGTACCGGGACCACGTAAAGGCATTGTCTTTATCAGGGAGGCAAACTAATGACTGCAGCAACCTACACTAAAACCGGTACTAAAGCGACGACAGCTACCAAATTAGAGCCATCCATTTATGGCCTAACGGTTAAGAACCATGAATTACTAAAACAGGCTTATGTAGCTTATCAAGGCAATGGTCGAATTAATCTAGCCTTAACTAAAAGTCGAGGGCTAGTTAGGGGCGGTGGTCGTAAACCTTGGCGACAAAAAGGTACCGGAAGAGCTCGTTTTGGTTCTAGTCGTAACCCGATATGGCGAGGTGGTGGCGTAGTGTTTGGACCAACCGGGCAAGAAAATTACACCAAAAAGGTTAACTCAAGATCTAATCGTCTAGCCTTGCGCCAAGCCTTAAGTTTAGCCGCTGAAGCTAACAAGCTAAAGATTATTGAAGCATTCGAGTTAAAAGATGCTAAGGCGGCATCAGCTGCAAAGCTACTGAATAAGCTAGGGTGCAACGGCTCGGTCTTAGTTGTCACGGCTTTAGTTGATGAATCACTTAAACGAGCTACTAATAATTTACCTAAGACTAAACTTATAGCCGCTAAATATCTCAATGTAGTCGATGTGTTAGATGCTGATACCATCTTGCTAGACAAGCAAGCACTAGCGGTTACTCAGGAAAGGCTTAAGGAGGCTAAATAATGAGTAAAACTCTAATGCTAAAGCCCAAACTAAGCGAAAAAACTTATGCCTTAAGCGACAAACGAGTTTATGTTGTTGAAATTGATAAAAAAACCAACAAACATGCTGTCGCTCGAGCTGTTAAACAACAATTTGAAGTTGAAGTCCAGTCTGTCAGAATTTTAAATACTAAAGGTAAGGCTAAACAGGTCAGAAACTTAGCTGGTACCAAGTTCCGTAATGCTAAAGGCAAACGTAGCGATAGTAAAAAAGCCTATGTTACCTTAAAAGTTGGCTACAACTTGCCTTTCTTTGCCGTAGTTGAAGAAGAAGAAGCTAAGACTCTAGAAACTCAAAAGCAGTTTGATAAAGCTCTAGCAAAAGAAGCTGCCAAATCAGATAAGCCTAAGCTCAAGCGTCTTGGTCGAATAACTAAAAAAGCTAAAGCGGACGAGGAGAAAAACTAATGCCGATTAAGCAATACAATCCAACCACTCCTGGCAAGCGAGGCATGACAACCCAAGATTTTTCTGAGATTACTACCAAAAAACCCCTGCGTAGCCTATTAGTTACCAAAACACGCGGTAACGGTCGTAATAACCAGGGACGCATAACTGTAAGGCATCAAGGCGGTGGGGCTAAGAAGTTTTATCGCAAAATAAACTTTAAGTTAGAGCCGGGAACTAGTGCAGTGATTGAGCAGATCGAGTATGACCCTAATCGTAGCGCCCGAATTGCTCGGATTAAAGATCAAAATAACCGCTATCACTACATCTTAGCAGCGCAAGGCATGAAACAGGGCCAAACAATAACGGTTAGCCAAGAAGCAAGCATAGATAACGGCAATCGTTTGCCACTAAAAAATATACCAATTGGCAGCACCATTCATGCAATTGAGCTAACTTTAGGTAAAGGCTCTCAACTGGTTAGAAGTGCCGGTAACAGTGCTCAGCTTATGGGGATAGACAATGGTTATGCCCAAGTGCGCCTACCCAGTGGTGAAGTTAGATTAATTAATGAAAACTGCCAAGCCAGTCTCGGCGTAATCGGTAACGAACAACACCAAAACGTTAAAATCGGTAAAGCCGGACGCAACCGTTATAAAGGCAAGCGACCTTCGGTGCGTGGAGTTGTCATGAACGCAGTTGATCACCCACATGGTGGAGGTGATGGTGGGCGACATGGTGTTGGTGGCGGTAAAGACCATGGGGCTGCACCTAAGACGCCTTGGGGGCAAAAGACCTTAGGCTATAAGACGAGACGCCGTAAAAGCACCAACAAATATATTGTCAGAAGCAGACACGAAAGTAAGAGGCGATAATATGAAGAATCCAGAAATGCCTTTAACAGATTTAGCCTTAATTAGTCCATATTCCGCAGAGTTTGAAGCCGGTCGCTTAGATGGTCAGGCAATCATTGATCAAAGATTGGGTGTGTTAGGCCGCATGCTAGAGACTGACCCAAATCAAGCTCAAAGAATGGTCTGGCAAAAACGGCAAATGTACTCTAAAGACACCAGCTACGTGACTCCAAGAAGAGATCGTGTAATGGGTACATTAGCAGCAATCCAAGATCATTTAGGCAAAATTATAACTATAGAGGAAGCAGCATGAGTCGTTCACTTAAAAAAGGCCCGTATGTAGATTTTAAGCTGGCGCGTAAATTAGCAGCACTTGGCGATAATGATCGTACAATCATTAAAACTTGGGCAAGAGCCAGCACCATTTCACCAGAGTTTGTCGGTAAAACAGTAGCCGTTCATAACGGCAAAGTCCACGTGCCAGTGTTTATTACTGAAAATATGGTTGGTCACAAATTAGGTGAATTTGCCCCAACTCGTAAATTTCGCTCACATGGCGGTAAGTTAGCAAAGGAAACTAATAAGGGATAAGACTATGCCAGTACAAGCAATTGCCAAAGGTGTTAAAATTAGTCCACGCAAAGTTCAAGTAGTGGCTGGTCTAGTTCGTGGCCGTAGCGTAAATGACGCTTTGGTCATTTTAGAACATACACCAAGAGCTAGCGCTCTAGCGGTCACTAAAGTGATTAAGAGTGCCAGAGCCAATGCTGAACATAATCATAACTACAAACCAGATTCATTAGTAATCACTGAAATATCAGTTACGCCAGGTCCTAGGCTAAAGCGTTATCGTCCAGCTGCCAGAGGCCGGGCCCTTGCCTTTCAGAAAAAGTCGGCCCATATAAGAGTTTTAGTTGATGGTGAAAAGCGCCAGCCAAAGAAACCAGCCAAACCAGCTGCGACTAAGGCTAAAGTAACCGACAAAGAGGAGGTCAAATAGTATGGGACAAAAAGTTAGCCCAATTAGCATGCGTCTTCAAGTCAATAAGGATTGGCGAAGTAAATGGTTTGTTGAAAAAAGAGATTACGCTAAAACGCTTAAGGAAGATCTTGAAACCAGACGACTAATTATTAATTTCTTAGGCTCAAGAGCCGCTATTAATAAAGTCGACATTGCTCGAACAGCCAACTTAGTCACTATCACCATCTCTACCGCTAAAGCCGGAGTCGTGATTGGTCGAGGTGGTACCGGAGCTACAGACTTAAAGACTAAAATTGAGAAAATCTACAATATTCCGGTAAGAATTAATATAGAAGAAGTCAAAAAACCGGACTTATTTGCTAAGTTAGTTGCTGAAAACATTGCCCATCAACTAGAGAGGCGCATTAGTTTTCGTAGAGCCATCAAGTCTGCCTCAGCTAATACCATGCGAGCCGGAGCTAAAGGTGTTAGAATCGAAGTTTCCGGTCGATTAAACGGGGCTGAAATGAGTCGCCGTGAGAAAGAAGTTGCTGGTTCAGTGCCACTGCACACCCTAAGAGCCGATATTGATTATGCTCAGGTAGATGCCAAAACAGTAGCCGGCATCATAGGTGTAAAAGTTTGGATTTATAAGGGAGAGGTATAAATTATGTTACTTCCTAAAAGGCAAAAATACCGAAAAGTCAGAAAGGGCCGCATTAAGGGCGTGGCTACAAGTGGCAATTACATAGCTTATGGCGACTACGCTCTACAGGCTCAGGCTAATCAAAGAATTACAGCTAGACAAATTGAGGCTTCGCGACAAGCGATGACGCGTTACATTAAAAGAGGCGGAAAAATCTGGATTAGAGTTTTTCCGCACACTCCCGTAACCCGTAAGCCCCAGGATGTCAAAATGGGTAGCGGTAAAGGCAGCCCTGAGTTTTATGTTGCTAAAGTACGCCCTGGTACCATACTGTTCGAGATGCAAGGCGTTAGTGAAGAAGTAGCTAGAGAAGCCATGCGTTTAGCCGCTAATAAGTTACCAATCAAGACCAAATTTTTGGTTAGGGAGGATGGCTAGATGAAAATGATAGACATCCGTAAATTGGATACTGCTCAGCTGACTAAAGAAACTGTTAAAGTCAGAGAAGAGATTGCTGAGTTAAAGAGACGACTTATAATCGGTGAGATTGATAACGTTCGAGCTATTCGTAATAAAAGAAAAGATTTAGCTAGACTTAATACGGTTTTATCTGATGCTCTAACAAAGGAGGCAAAGTAAATGTCTAAGAATATTGTAGGTATTGTTTCTTCGGTAGCTTCGGATAAAACTATCGTTATTACCACTCATACCAGAAAAACTCACCCATTATATAAGAAACAATTTAGTGTTACCAAGAAATTTATGGCGCATGACGAAGCTAGTAAAGCTGAAGTTGGCGATACAGTCCAAATCACCGAATGCCGACCAATTAGTAAGCGTAAACACTTTAAGTTGACTAAAATTATTGATAAACCAAAACTTCGCGAAGACAGCCTAGCAGCCGTTAAAAGCGAAGATAAAGGTAAAGTATCAACTAAAGCAAAGAATCAGACAGTCGACAGTGCGGAGGCGAAATCATGATCCAGCAAGAATCACGACTAAACGTTGCCGATAATAGCGGCGCTAAAGAAATACTGTGCATTCGGGTCTTAGGTGGCAGCAAGCGCCGTTATGCTCGCGTTGGCGACATAATTGTAGCTACTGTAAAAGATGCTGCGCCAAATGGTACCGTTAAAAAGAAATCAGTTGTCAAGGCAGTAGTTGTTAGAACGCGTAATCAAATAAGACGCAAAGACGGTTCGACGATTAAGTTTGACGATAATGCTGCAGTTATTATTGATGACGCCAAGCTACCTCGCGGTACACGTATTTTTGGCCCAGTGCCTAGAGAATTACGAGAAGCTGGTTATGCGCAAATAATTTCATTAGCTCCGGAGGTTCTATAATGGCTTACAAGATTAAACTTAAAAAGGGTGATCTAGTCATGGTTAGAGCCGGCAAATATAAAGGCAAGACCGGTAAAGTCATTGCTACCCATACACAAGACAACAAAGTTACGGTTGAAGGCATTAATGTGGTTAAGAAACACCTTAAAGCAACCCAGACACGTCCTCAGGGAGGTATCGTTGAGATAACCAAGCCCATGTGGGTGAGTAAGGTTGGCGTGATTGAGCCTACCACTAAACGACCTAGTCGAATTGGCATGCAGCTTAATAAAGACGGTAGCAAAAGCCGTATTTATAAAATCAGCGGTAAGCCCTTAAAAGAACTTAAGCCAGACAAAGGAGGCAAATAATGGTACAAGCAACGACTACAAAGTCCACCAAAGCTACCAAGTATACGCCTCGGCTTAAGCAGCTTTACAACCAAGAAATCGCTAAGCAATTGGTTCAAGAATTAAGCCTAGTTAATATTCACGAAGCACCAAAGTTAGAAAAAATTGTCATTAACTGTGGTCTCGGTAGAGCTAAAGACAGTAAGCAACTAATGGAAGTTGCGACTAATACTTTACGTAAAATAACTGGTCAGCAACCAATTCAAACGACTGCTAAAAATTCAATTGCTTCATTTAAGTTACGCGAAGGCAATAAAATTGGACTTAAAGTTACACTCCGAGATGAAAAAATGTATGAGTTTTTGGATCGATTAATTAACTTAGTTTTGCCTAGGCTCAGAGATTTTCACGGTGTTAGTAATAAAGCTTTCGATAAACAAGGTAACTACGCCATTGGCTTAAGTGATCAGTCGGTTTTCCCAGAACTATCTTTTGAAGAAACCTCGCTACCTCATGGACTACAAGTTATTTTTGTAATTAAATCCAAAGATATAACTCATGCCAAGGCTTTACTGATAAAGTTCGGTATGCCCTTTGAGAAGGAGATAAAGTAATGGCTAAAACATCAATAATTGTCAGAGACGCAAAAAGATTAAAAATGATTAATCAGTACGCTAACAAAAGGGCTGAACTAAAAAAGTTAGGCGATTTAGAGGGTCTAGCTAAGCTACCAAGAAACTCAAGCCCAACCAGACGGACCAATCGATGCATTGAGACCGGTCGCCCGCGTGGCTTTATGCGACAGTTTGGCTTAAGCCGTATTAGTTTTCGTGAACATGCATCCAAGGGTGAAATCCCTGGTATAACTAAATCAAGTTGGTAGAAAGGAGTAAGATGAGTAATACAACAACAGACCCAATAGCCGATATGCTTACTCGTATTCGCAATGCTATTAATGTTCGTAAACATGAGGTAATCTTGCCCCATAGCAATATAAAAGAAGCAATTGCTAAAATACTTAAAGATAGCAACTATATTGATGAAGTAAGTGTTAAAACCGATAAAATCGGTAAGCTGTTAATTATTAAAATCAACCAAGAAAACACTAATCCAAGGATTACTGAAATAGTTCGATTAAGCCGTCCAGGACGACGTTCTTATGTTAAAGCCCAAAAAATCCCTAAAGTTAAACAAGGCCGAGGTTTAGTTATACTGTCAACCTCAAAAGGGATTCTCAGCGGCGACAAAGCTAAACTAGACAACCTAGGTGGCGAATTAATCTGCAAAGTTTATTAAATAATGAAAGGAACCACACAATGAGTCGTATAGGAAAACTACCGATTGAATTACCAAGCGGCGTGACAATTACTGTTGAAGATTCATTTGTGATCGTTAATGGCAGTAAAGGCGTCTTAAGAGCGCCTCTTTTAGATGGCCTGAGCATCGATCAGAAAGATAATCTTGTGATAGTCAAAAGAGATAACGATGAAGCTGAGCTAAGAGCCAGGCATGGCCTGCAAAGGTCTTTGATTAATAACATGGTTATTGGTGTCAGTACAGGCTTTTCCAAAAAACTGGAAGTCAACGGTGTAGGTTATCGTGTAAACTTAACCGGTAAAGACCTAAACATGAATTTAGGTTTTTCCCACATGGTTGTTTATAAGATTCCTGAAGGCATTAACTTATCTGTTGAACAAAATACCATTACAGTTAGCGGTATAGATAAGCAGCAGGTAGGCCAAGTTGCCGCAGAGATCAGATCACTTAAAAAACCTGAGCCATATAAAGGTAAGGGTATCAAATACGCTGACGAACAAATCTTGCGTAAGAGCGGTAAAAGCGGGAAGGATAAGTAATGAGTAAGCAATTAATGGCTAAAACAGCTAACTTAAAGAGACGCCAAAATCGTATCAGGGCAAAGATAGAAGGCACCGCCACTAGGCCAAGACTAAGTGTTTCTATTAGCTTAAGACACGTTTCCGCTCAACTCATCAACGATGTTAACCAAACCACTATCTCTTATGTCACTACCGTTGGTAAAAAAAATGTCAATGGTAGTTTGAGTGATAAAGCTAGCTGGGTAGGTAGTGAAATCGCTAAAGCAGCGCTAAAGCAAAAAATCCACCAAGTTGTTTATGACAGAAGAGGTAAATTATATCATGGGCGTGTGGCTGTATTAGCTGAAGCCGCCAGGAAAGAAGGGCTTAAATTTTAATTATGGCACAAACCACTTTAGACAAATCAACTAAGAAAGCTACTCCAAAAATAGTTGAAGAGAAGCAATTCGAAGAGCAAACTCTACATATTGATCGTGTAGCTAGAGTAGTCAAAGGCGGACGTCGTTTTCGCTTTCGCGCCTTAGTAGTTGTGGGTGACAAAAAAGGCAAAGTAGGCGTTGGCTCAGCCAAAGGGGCAGACGTAACTTCAGCCGTCAGTAAGGCGGTTGACGTAGCCAAAAAGAATACGATTAAGGTCTCTTTGTATAAGGGTACTCTACCGCATGAAGTCGAAGCTAAAGTTTCTGGAGCACATATCTTAATTAAACCAGCTAGTTCAGGTACCGGTTTAATTGCTGGCGGTGTGATCAGGACTATTTTAGAGATTGCTGGAGTTAATAATGCGCTCAGCAAATCACTAGGTTCCAGTAATAAAACTAATACCTCCTATGCTACAATTGAGGCTTTGAAGAGCTTAGTACCAGCCAAAGATTGGGTTAGGGCTATAGAGCCAAAAAAGACTTTAGACAATAAGAAGGCTAAGTAAGGGCACACACTATGAAATATAATCAACTTTCGACTAAACCAGTTAAACAAGCTAAAAGACTTGGCCGAGGTATCAGTGCCGGACAAGGCAAAACTGCCGGAAGAGGCACCAAAGGTCAGGCGGCCAGAACTGGCTATAGTAAAAACCCAGGTTTTGCTGGTGGCTCAAACCCTTTAATGCAAAAGTTGCCTAAACTTGCCGGCTTCAAGAGTCATAAAGTAAAACCAGAGAATATTTACACAGCTCAACTCAACCAATTTAGCAAAGTCGACTGTGAAAGCCTGTTCCAGGCCGGATTAATATCTAGCCCATATGTGAACGTTAAGTTGCTTTTTAAAGGTGAATTAACCAAAGCAGTTGAAGTGAATTTGCCATCTGCCAGCCAAGCAGCTATTAATGCAATCGAGTCAAAGGGCGGGAGTTTTAACAAAACGGCAAGGCTAAAAAGACCTTCGTTAAAAACGAAGACTTAAATTAAAAGCCAATAATAAAAGGAGGGCAGTGCCAAAAAACTATTTCTTGTGGTTTAATAGATCTAAGGTTAAAGGCATTTAAACAAACTTATGAACTGGAAAACAATTGGCCGGTCTCTAACGCATCAGGATATGCGCAAACGCTTAATTGCCGTCATCGGTATTTTAATTGTGTTTCGCTTACTAGCTCAGTTGCCAGTACCGATTGGTAATGCAACAACCCTTAGACAAGTGCTAACGAATCTATTTAATTCCAGTTCTTCGCCTCAACTGCTCAGCTACATTAATGTTTTATCTGGTGGCGCCTTAGCTAATTTTTCGATACTGATTGCTGGTTTAGGCCCATATATTAACGCCTCAATTATTATGCAGCTTTTGACTAAAGCTATTCCTCAATTGGAAGCTTTACATAAAGAAGGTGAATTTGGTCAAAAAAAGATCAACCAGTATACGATAATGTTAACTTTCCCCTTAGCGATCATCCAATCAGTTGGCTCAATTTATCTTATTCGTACAGCTGCTCAAAGTATAGGTGGCGTTGGTAATATTACGGCTAATGCATCCCTGATGCAGTGGGTTGTGATGGTTTCGGCCTTAACTGGTGGTTCAATGCTTTTAATGTGGCTTGGAGAGCTGGCTACTGAACAAGGTATCGGTAATGGTATATCTTTAATCATTACAGTAGGTATCGTCAGCCGTTTACCGTCTAACATTGGCCAAATCTATAGTGCTCTAGTCCAAAAGGGCCATCATATGAAGTGGTTTGGTGTTAAATTACCGATCAATCGTCAACAATTATTTTTCGGCCTAGCCACTTTTCTAGTAGGTATCGGCATAACTTGGGTAGTAGTGATGCTCAACGAAGCGGCGCGTAATTTAACCATCAATTATGCTAAACGGGTTCAAGGTAACAGAACGTATGGTGGCATCACCACAATTCTGCCGGTAAAACTAATTGCCGCTGGCGTTATACCGATCATTTTTGCAGTAGCCTTTTTAAGCGTGCCGAGTTTTGCTGGTCAAATAATGACCTCAAGTCATAATCATACGATAGCCAATATCGGCACAACTTTATTAACCTATTTCCAAAGTCCATCGGCAACTACCTTTGCCACTGAAGGCATCAAGGCCTATATCTACCCGGTAGTTTACTTCCTGCTGGTGTTTGTCTTTACCTTCTTCTACACCAGCGTGACATTTAACTCCAAGGAAATAGCCGAAAACCTTCATAAACAGGGCGGTTTTATAGAGGGCGTTAGAGGCGGCGAACAAACCGAG
>DAHWAT010000016.1 GCA_027327085.1 Candidatus Saccharimonadota bacterium | reverse complement strand
ACATTGCCAGTGCTTAAGGTAAACCCTTCATAACCTGTATAACAATTATAACTAACACTAACATTAATAGTCTTTGGCGCATTATCTTCCCATATAGCAAAATAAGCGTATTTATTCATCGTTTCGGCCTGACATTTGTACTTCCAGGTTTGGCCGGCATCGCTTGGCGGCGAGCAATAACTAACAGCCACTGTAGCTTGAGAAGCGCTTTGCTGTACTGGGTCAACTAGGATGATAGCTGAAGCCTGACCAATAGCTAAACGCAGCCCTATCAAAAAAATGAAGACCGGCATAGATAGTTTTAATATGTATAAAAATTTATGTTTTTTAGATAACCAGACCAAAACATCTGATTGAAAGTTTAAAAACTTATATTTAATAGTCTCTGTAACTTTTATCTTTAGTTTATAGCTTGGCATTGATAGTCACTTTATAGGTTCTTGTTTAATTGAGCTTGAGTTAACTCTCTCAGCCCTGATCTAAGACTATTATAACCTGCTTATGCCTAATCAGGCAAAGGTATCACACTAACCTTGTTTTAATACCACTGCTCCCTAACCCGTACAGTATTATTAACTAGAGTTAGGGCTAGTTGTTTCAGCTTTCTTTGGTTGGTATTTGGTCCTCTTCTATAGTCTATGATAGCTTGTTTATTAAAGCCAGTGACTTCTACTTTAGAACCAGGGCCATATTGATTGGGCTTTAAGCCTACTGATGTAGCAGCCAGGCTAGAGGCAAAGTTAACCACAGATGTTAGGTTGACTGATTCGCATTCTTGCAAAGTGGCATTAATCTGGCCACCGTTAATATAACCTTGGCAAAACTGCCTGATTGGAGTTTTAGTAACCTCAGCTCGTCCACTGCTGGTTTGATCAGCACAGATAACTAAGACGCTGCCGGCTACTTTAGATATGGACTCAAAGGAATCGAAGTTACCCAAACCGTACTTCCCACATGGACCTTTAGCATATTGACTGTGGTCATACATCACCCATGTGGTGGTGTCACCAGTGGTATTGCCTCTATAGGTATTGCCGTCAGTACCTACGTTCCAAACCGCAACTGCTGGGCTAATGCTGGGTGTGTTATGAAGAAAGTTAATGGCTCTGTTCTCTATTTGTAAGGGTCTGATTGGTCTCTTCTTAGCTACTTCTGCTGTATGTGCTGATGGGTAATCGGCTTTAGCTATAGCTGGAGCTTCTACTAGGCCTGCAGTTAAGCTAGCTAAGCCTATGGCGCTGAGATACTTAGCGTAGTGTTTGATTTGTTTGGGCAATTGATTAAAGTTATTGGGGTTTGGTTGATTAGGGTCATTGGCAGATTCTATTTGAGGCAGTTGGCCTAGGGCTTCTGGTTCAGTTGGTGGGGCAACTTCGGTGTAGTTAATTGGTTCTATGGTTTTAGTCATCGTTGTTGGCTCCTTATGTATAGCTTAGTGTATTATTATATAAAGTATAAATCTGCTAATTATCTTTATATTAATATACTTAGTTATTAATATTTCTAACAGTAACTTAAGAAATATTTATTTTAATTGATTCTATTTATATAGTATTTTAGGGCATTAGGCAAGCTTAATCTCTGTAACTACTTGCATAAACTGGGTTTTTAAACTATAAATATTATTAGCTATTTTTAAGCCAAAACAAAAATAATAAGATTTTATTAAACATATTGTGTTAAAGCCTAATAGACTCATAAATTTAAATTCTAATGGCGGCATACCAGGCGGTCTTGTTTTTATTTTATTTGGCCTTTTCGTTGTGGCGGTTTTAGGTAGCTTTAAGTCAGTCACCACACATGCCTATGCCGTCAGTCCTTACTCTATAAAGTCGGGCTTATCGGGTAATTGCTTAGATGTTCAAAACAGTGGTAGCGAAGCTAGCGCGATTGTTAATAATAGCCCTTGTAACGGTTTGTCGAATCAAGACTGGAGTGTTGACACCATCGCTATTAAACATCACTCGCAATGTTTAAGTGTAAATAATAACGCTACAGCTATTGGTTCTAAGGTTGGTTTAAGTCAGTGCAACGCCGACTCACCGGGTCAGGTTTGGCTAGCCGATCATGGCGGGCTGTATAATCCTAACGCTAAGCTTTGTTTGATTGACCCAAACGCTGTTATAGGTAGTAGTTTGCAGCTTGGTAATTGCGATAATAAACCAAGTGAGCAATGGAGTTCACCAATGCTTCAGCTTAATTGTTCAAGTATTACCGCCCAAGGACCAAGGATTGCTTGTTATGCTGAATCGGATTGGGAGATATGGCAATCAGGCACAATACCCCATATTAACCTACTGAATACCTACACCGATAATGCTTCCTACGAAGAATGGTGTGCTGACTTTGTGAGCTATGTCTACAAACAGGCTGGCTATCCGTTTACGGCAGCCTACGCTGGGTGGGATGAAAATAACGCTAACAACATCCAGAATTATAATTTCAATGTTCATAGCACTAGCTATATTCCTTCACCCGGAGATGTTGGCTACTTTAGCTACTCTGGCGGGCACGTTGAAATAGTCATCAGCGGCGGCAAACAGCCAACCTTTATTTATGGAAACTCTGCCATCATTGATCCAACTACCGGTAACGGTGAGATGGAGGCTAATACAATTCTACAAGATGGAGCACTCGGCGGTATAACAAACTACTTATCGCCAACTTCAAGTAGTTAAATAAATTACCGTGGTTACTATAAGACTTAGGCTATAATAAGAACTATGAAAGACTACACAATTGTTAATGGTTTAGAGGCAGCCAATGTCTACGAAGGAACCGATGTTCCCGGTGAGTTTAGAAGACTAACCGATTTGCTAGGCTCAGAGCAGATAGCCGTCAATCTGATCAGAGTACCAGCTCATTCAGACTTTCAACAAGGCACCGGACATTATCATGACGAATTAGAAGAGATATATATCATTGCTAAAGGCACCCTAACCATGCGCTTTAACGATGAGGTTAAACAGGTACCGGCCGGTTCGGTGGTATATGTACACCCTAAAACCGTCCGGTCACACCGCAATGAAGGCGATGAGATGGTCGAAATGTGGGCCGTCTCTAAAAAACTGGATCATCGAGATGGACATAAAGTATCCGACTTTTGGCAAGCTAGCGAAAAGGCCAGTAGAGTAAAAGATCAGACTAATTAAGCTTTACTTAACCAGTTTACCGTCAGCCAATTTGAAGGTTTTATCGGTTTTGCCAGCAATAACTTCATCGTGAGTTACGACAATAATTGTCGTATTTTGGCTTTTAGCTAAATTATGGAGTAAATCAAATATCATGGTGCCAGTTTGGCTATCTAGATTACCAGTCGGTTCATCGGCTAGAATCAGCTTCGGTTTGTTGGCCAGGGCTCGGGCAATGGCCACCCTCTGTTGTTCACCACCAGACAAACGATTAGGTCGTCTTAGTTGTTTGTCTTTAATTAGCCCGACTTCATCGAGTAAGCTGGCAGCCCGATTGCGCCGTTCAGTTTTACTAACTTTAGCAAACTCCATCGGTAACATGACGTTTTCTATAGCCGATAAATTAGGTACTAGATTATAGTTTTGAAAAACAAAACCAATCGTTTGACAGCGATAATTAATTAAGGCTTTATCGGGCATTTTGGCTATATCCTGGCCATCAACCTCAATCACGCCACTGGTTGGTTTATCAAGAGCGCCGAGAAGGCTTAATAGAGTCGATTTACCGCTACCACTTCGCCCTATAACTGACACAAATTGACCAGTGTCGACTTTAAGGCTGACGCCGTTAACAGCTGAAACAGTTAGTTCACCGCTTCTAAAAGTTTTTTTAATGTCTTTGACGTTCAGCATAGGGCTACTCCGTTCTCATTACTTCGGCCGGTCGAATTTTAGCTATAAAGAAGGACACTCCGGCACTGCCTATTAAAGCTATGACAATGGCAGCCAGTAGGCCGTAGCCTAAGGTACTCCAACCGACTACAGCATGAATATTAGTAAAGTTATTGCGTAGAAAACTGCCAGCTCCTCGGCCACCAAAGGCTAAGTGTGAGGTTCCACCAGCAAAGTTTCTAACAAAACCGCCATTCGGTCTAGCGGCATTAGGCCCGCCACCACTAGTACTGCTAACCAGTGTATGGGTAATTGGGCTGGCGGCCACAACTGTCAGCACCATCCCGACAATCGCTCCTAAGATTGTTAGGGTGATGGCCTCGCTCATAAACTGCAAGCTTATTTTGGCATTAGATGCGCCAATTGCCTTAATTACACCTATTTCTTTGGTTCTCTCTCTGACGATCATAACCATAGTCAGTAAAATGATGACAGCTCCGGCAAAAGTAGCGCCGATCAGGCTGTAGGCCGATACACTTTTAACACTATTAAGCGGTGCAACCGTATTATTGGCCTGCTCTGTGGCACTAACGACGTCAGCTGATGAGCCTAACTTACTCTTGATAGCTGAAGTGACTGAACTTAAATTATCTAGCGAGTTAACGTAGACGGTGGCCGCAGTTACCTCGTTGGCTTGACCGCTAATCGCCTGTCCGGTTGGTAGTGAGACAACAACCGCATCGTCAGCTGCCCGAGTTGATCCAGAAAAGATACCGGCCACGGTTAGAGTAGATGAGTAAGCGCTAAAGGTAGAACCAACTTTAAGGTTATTTTTAGAGGCCATAGCTTGGCTGACCATGGCCTGATTATTGTCAAGGTTTCCGTTAATCAGTCGACCGCTAACTAGACTAAGATTGGTCGTGTTATAGGCGCTAGGATTGGTTGTTGCCAGCAGGGTTATCGGTAAACTGAAATTAGTTGGTATCTGACTTAAGCCGCCACCCGCGAAAAAGAAATGAGCCCTACGGCTATTTAGATTTAAGGTGGTCGGAGACACTAAATTTGTTAATCCTTTAGAGCCTGGAGTACTTAATGAATTTTTATTAGATAAACGGGCCGTAAAACTTTCAACGACGCTAGTAACGTTAGCTAGTTTAGCAACAGGCTCAAGTTGTTGAGTAGTTAGGGCATTATTAACCGAACTAAAGCCACTGAAGCCGGCTGGAGTAATGCTAACAGTGTTGCCAATTGAGCTTTTTACTTGACTAATTTTAGCAGTTACGGCTTGATGAGCTACCAACATAGTTAGGCTCAGGCCTATGCTCAGTCCTAAAATAATAATCAAAGAGAATGTTCTGGTCAGATTTCTAAAAGCGTTACGAATACCTCGACTAACTGGATTCATGTATTGATTACCTTTTTTAAAAGTTGATTTAGCTAGAACTGTAGAGCTAATATCTGAGCTAAAGCTGAGGTTTATACAACAACTATGCTAAAAAGACTTTGCTGATGTTTAAATACCACAAACACCGCTCGAAAAAATACAAGCAGACCTCTCAAAACTCCGTATGTTTTATTTTCAAGTCTCTAGCTATATTTTAACATAGATTTTTTTATAACAAACTGTTGTAATTAATATGTTCGGTTTTTTATTTGTATATCTGTAACAAATAGATTGCGTAGTATAGTTTTTATGATTAAGTCTAATTTTTTAACGTGTTCTAAACAGCCCTAAGGCAGCCTTTGATTCAACTTTGTTAGTTTTTTTAAGGGTATAATAGACGCTAGACCAACTTAAATTAAGGAGAATTTACTATGTTTAGTTTGCCAGATTTACCGTACGCTTACGACGCTCTAGGGAAGTATATTAGTAAGGATATAATGGAGCTGCACCATTTAAAACATCACCAAACCTATGTTGACAATTTAAATAAAGCAATTGAGCAAGCTCCAGAACTAAGTCATAAATCGGTTGAGGAGTTAATTAGCCATCTAGATGAAGTACCGGAATCAGTTAGAACTATCGTGCGTAATCATGGTGGTGGGCACTATAACCATTCTCAGTTTTGGCTATGGATGTCTCCGGAAGGTGGGCATACTCCTTCGGGTGAGTTAGCCGATAGTTTAAACGCTAAGTATGGTAGTTTTCAGGCTTTTACAGATAGCTTCTCTAAGCAGGCGTTGAGTGTTTTTGGTAGCGGTTGGGCTTGGCTCATGCCAGATTTAAGCATCATGACAACACCTAATCAAGACTCCCCTCTAAGCATGGGTAAGTCAAGTGCTATCTTAGGTCTCGATGTTTGGGAGCATGCTTACTACTTAGATTACAAATCTAGTAGAGCAGACTATGTTAAAGCGTGGTGGAATGTGGTTAATTGGCCTGAAGTGGAAAAGCGGTTTCAAACAAGTAAAGACTGAACCATAAAAACATATTGGACATTTACACAAGAGTTTGGTATAATGCCAAAAACCAACAGATTTAATTAAAATTTAATATCCGGTGGATTAAAATGGATGGGCAATATGGCATCTTTACCTAGAGTACTGCTTGTCGAAGACGATAAAAACGTAAGCGATACTTTGGTTTTGGCTCTTAAAAACGACTTTGTAATAGATGTGGTGAGGTTTGGCAAGACAGCCATTTATAAAAGCGACCTGACCGATTACGACAGTATTATACTTGATCTTAATTTGCCTGATATATCAGGCATCGATGTCTGTATCAATATCCGCAATAGGGGCCTTAAGGCCCCTATTTTAGTGTTAAGCGGAGTTAGCGACGTTAAATCCAAGGTTAAATTATTAGATCTCGGAGCAAGTGATTATCTTGTTAAACCGTTTGCGCTTGGTGAACTGCAAGCCAGACTAAAGGCACTATCGAGACGTAATCGGGCACCAGCTAAAAAGACTGCCAGCTTAAGCGCCTTCAATGTCAAATTAGACCGTGAGCAATTACTAGTTTTTAGGAATAATCAGTTAATTGATCTAAGGCGCAAGGAGTTCGATATTCTAGCCTGTTTAATGGAAAATACTAATAAGGTCATCTCGCGAGCTGAGTTGATTGCCTCGGTTTGGCCCGAAGAAGATAATCTGTGGACTAATGCCCTAGATGTTCATATCAATCACTTACGCGATAAGCTAGATAAGCCCTTTGATGAGCCGCTAATTCATACTGTCCATGGCCGCGGGTTTAAATTTACCCAATTGAAAGTTAAACAACTGCATGAATAAACTTGCTATAGCGGCCACTCAATCTGACAGTACTGACCAGGCCAGGCTGACCCATTTGGGTCGTCAAAGTGCTATTTTACTGCATGAAATTAGTAATCCCCTTACCAGTGCCCTGATTCATCTTGAACAGCTTCAGGCTAGCAATCCGGCTTCTGTTAACCTTAAGCACCTAAAATCTAGCCTAATAAGGCTGCAACGCTATGTTGAAACGGCTAAAGGCCAACTCAAAACGTCTCAATCTAATAAGCCATTTAGGGTTAATCCTCAGGTGAGCGAAATCAAACGATTAGTACGACCAATTGCTTTAGCTCATTATGTCAAAGTTACCTTTAGCGATATTGATAACTGTAGTCTTAAGGGTGATCGTTTAAAATTTCAACAAATTCTGGTTAATCTAATTATTAACGCAATTGAGGCCTATCCTTTCAGCCAACAATTAACTGCCGATAGATATGTCAAGATAGATTTTAAACAGCTTAACCAGTGGCTAATTATTGAAGTCAAGGATCAAGCTGGCGGTATTGATGAGTCTAGCCTAAACCATATATTTGAACCTTTATTTACTACTAAAACTAGTCCTTCCAGTGGTTTAGGTATGGGCTTATTTATTGTTAAACACTATCTGGAAGCCTATTTTGAAGGGAGTATTAGTGTTAATTCATCAACCAAAGGGACATGTTTTAAGCTTAAATTTAGGCTTATGTAAAATTGCTTACTAGGATTTAGTCTGACTATGGATTAATATAGTCTTAATTAAATGTTCTACTAAAACGGAGATAATATGGCAGAAAAACATGATGATCGGATAAAATTAAGTGATGGCTACGACTACAGGATAGCTTTGCCTTTAGTAGTGGTAGCCCTAATCGGCATCTTATTCATCGATTTAAGCGGCCATAAAACTTTAACCCTGCAAAACAGTTCATCAGTGCATTCAGGTAATAAGCTGCTTGGCAGTCAAAATTTAGTTGTTAGAAATCCGCTTAATAACATAACCAAGCTAGGGACTAAGACTGAAGACGTAATGCCTGGACAAAGTCCGATGACTATACCGACAGCTTCACCTCAAATTAATACTCCTGGCAATTCTAATCTCGGTTCGGCTAGCCAAAACGCTCTACAAAACTCTGGTAGTAGTGGCGCAAGTCAGCCAACTCAATCGGACATTGAGAATTTGATTAATGGTACAACCCAAGCAGTGATTAATCAGCCGGTTAATAGGCCAGCTGCTCCAGTCGGATTGAGCGTTCATTAATCTATCTGGTTAGCTTTACGCCAAGCTTGAATTTGGCCATGATGACCACTTAGCAAAACTTCGGGCACTTTCATCCCCTTAAACTCTTCAGGGCGAGTGTATTGAGGAAACTCTTTAGTGATATCGTCGGATTGAAATGACTCAATCTCAGCCGATTGAGCCCCACCCAGCACACCAGGAATTAGTCTAACGACTGAGTCTATGATGATCAAGGCAGGCAGTTCTCCGCCAGTCAATACGTAATTACCGATACAATAGCTTTGGTCTATCCAAGCCGTAATACGTTCATCATAGCCCTCATACCTTGGGCAAACGATGATTAAATTCTTATTGAGTGAGGCTAGATGCTTAGCTTCGGATTGTTTATAGATTTTACCCCTTGGGGTTGGCAAGATAGTCAGAGCATCTTCGTTGTTTTGTTTAGCAGCTTCTATGGCTCGTATAATCGGTTCCGGTTTTAGTAGCATACCATCACCGCCGCCATAGGGAGTGTCGTCAACCTGATGCCTGGAGCCAATGCCGTATTGCCTAAGATCGATTAGCTCATAACTAAACAGGTTTAATGTCTGAGCCTTAAGCAACATACTGCTATTTAAGATTGGCTCAAAAGCTCCGGGCAATAAGCTGATAATTTTAATATTCATGACAAGTTTCTCGACCTAAGCCCCAAAGTTTGCTTTGCTTAAACGTCTAAGTCGTCAAGATCGGCTAATTCGTCTCTGGTGGCCTTGAACCTATCGCTAGACTCTGGTGCTAGTGCTTCGGCTTCACCAGATTGATCATCATTAGCATCGCTAGTTTGCTTTAAATCTTGGGGTTGATCATCAGTTTTCGTTGTGTCATCGGATTTAGGTGAATACGAAGAACCGACACCGTTATCGATTATTTTTAGATTATAGCGAGCATCGTTTTTAGTGCCTAAGGCCCGCAAAAGCGTTCTGAGGCTCTGTGCGGTTGCCCCGCGTTTACCGATAACTCGGCCAAGATCTTCTGGGTCAACCGTTAGTTCCAGTAACACGCCTTTTTCGTCTATGCTTCTATCGACATGTACTGCATCTGGCTTACCGACTAATGATTTTACGACATACTCTATAAATTGTTGGTCAATTTCACTCACTTTATAACTCCTTGTAGTATTTTTATTATATCAAAAAAGCCAAATTTATTACTATGCTTCGGTTGTTTCAGTCGATGCCGTCTTAGAGTCATGCTCAGGCTGGTCAACTTCAGTTGCCTCGGTTACTTGTTCGGTAGCTGCTTCACTATTGTCCTGTGGCTCAGCCACTTGTTCAGGTCGAGTGCTACGCCGTTTATCTGGATTTTTAACGTTTCTTGTTAACTTGGCTTCAAGGCTAACCCATTTTGGCAATTTAAGCCCATCGGCTTGTAATAGTTTAGCCATTCTTGGGGATGGTTGAGCGCCATGTTCAAGGTAAAAGTTGGCCTTGTCTTTATCGACAGTTAGGTTTTTAGCATGCGGATCATATGAGCCTAGCCAAGCCACAACTTTGCCACTGGTTGGTGTGCGCCTGGAGTCTTGAACAACAATACGGAACATAGCATGACCCTTGCGGCCTGTACGTTGCAAACGGATAACTAGCATTTAATTAAATTACTCTTCCTTTTATTAAGATTAAAGACAATCCACATTATTCTACAGATATGCATCTCTGTTGTCAATCATGTCAACTTATAACTAGATAAGACTAGGGTTTGTCGACGACTTATTTTTAAGATTTAGGGGCAGTTTTTCTAATGAGATAATTCTTGCTTATACAGGTCTAGTGCCGCTTGGGCAGCTTTTTGTTGAGCTAATTGTTTACTTGGACCAACACCTTGGCCTTTCAGATGTCCAGCAATGTAAACGCCTACTAAAAAGTTCTTGTCGTGATCAGGGCCTTCTTCCTTAATGACTTTATATACTGGGGTGGCCGATTCTCGACTCTGGGCTTGTTCTTGCAGGTACGACTTAGGGTCCATCCATGATCCACTGGTTAAGATTTGGCTGAGCGTAGCAATTATGCTTTCGTCTATAAATTCCTTGGCTTTTTGATAGCCTTGATCAAGATAAATGGCGCCAACAACCGCTTCAAAACTATTGGCCAGTATTTGGGCTCTCGCCCGGTCGGTGCCCCTTTTCTCTCCTCGACTCAGTAGTAGCATTGGTTCAAAGTTATATTTGGTAGCGGCTGCGCTAATACTTTCAGTCCTGACTAAACTACTGCGCCAGTTGGTTAGGGTGCCTTCTGGCTCTTGGTAGTTATTGTAGAGATATTCGGTGACCACCAGTTCTAATACGGCATCACCTAAAAACTCTAGTCTTTCGTTATGCTCCTTAACGGTTTTACGATGTTCATTAAGATAAGACCTGTGTGTAAAAGCCGTAATCAGAAGATGAATATCCCGAAAGGTAACTTTTAAATTTTTCTGAGCAAATTCAATGTAAGCTGTCTCGTTCATAGATTAAACAATCGAACCCTTAAACCTCATTTTTTCTTATTTTCTTCATGCCTAGCAGAATTAACTTACCGATATCATCATAGGCTATTTTATCGACTGCTTCCATCGCTGGCAACCACTTAATATCACTTAACCATTCTTCTGGCGATAATTTATCGGTATCACCTTGAGCTTCAACCAGCCAAATATGCATGGTCATCAGTACCAGTGTATGAGCCCGTCGATAACGGAAGTTAACTTTACCCAGCCAAATGAGTACCTCCATGTCTTGCAAGCCGGTTTCTTCTCGGATTTCGCGCTCAGCCGTTGCCCCCGGTTCTTCGCCTGGTTCAACATGTCCTTTAGGAATTGTCCAGCGGTCTTTAGCATCTTTCATTAACAGTATTTCTAAGACACCGTGATTGCGCCGAAAAACTATACCGCCAGAAGTAGTCTCATGAACAACTTCATCAATAACCGGCCTTCTTTTAAAAGGCAGTTTAACATGTAGTGATGGTTTAGGTTTCTTCATTGACTTTAGCTTTCTTAGTCGGTTTTTTCGGTTTAGGCTCTTTAGGTTCCATTTGCCTAAGTAGGGTGCCTAGTACCCCGTTAATAAACTTTGATGAGTTATCGCCGCCAAAAGCTTTAGCTAGTTCAACCGCTTCGTTTATAACTACTTTGGGCGGTGTTTCGGGCTCGCTAGTTAGCTCAAATAGACCAATTCTTAATATCAGGCGGTCCATACGAGCAATCTGATCGATTGGCCATTCGGGCGCCACCGGTTGGAGCTCGGCATCTAGTTTGGCTGTATTTTTAATTACACCGCTAACGATACGCTCAACAAAAGCTTTATCGTCTAAGGCTTGGCTGTACCTCGATATATTACGCTCTAAAACACTTTTTAGATCAAAATCTTTATCCTCTGCTTCAGTTCTTAACTCTTGTTCGTAAAGAGTTTGTAGAGCTATGATGCGACCAAGGTGACGATTACTTGCCATAATTTGTTCCTATTGTTTATTAAAGGGCTGCTTATTCTTAAGCGACTTTGGCTGATTCACGCTTGGTTGTTTTGACTTTGATCGGACTTTTAGCGTTAACCTGTCTAGCCAACTTTAAAGCCAAGTGGCTACGGCGTGTGCCAGTCTTTCTGGGACTTGTTCTTTTCTTGGGTTTACCCATATTTTAGCTTATTCCTTATCTTAATCTTTAGTTATATTCTAACTGATTATGTGCTTCTGCTCAAGTGGGCTGACTAATTCCAATAATTAGGGTGAAGATCATGGGTTTCGATTCTGGCAATTGTGGCCGGACCTAATTCAAACGATATGTCCCTACCTGGATTTAGCTCATTAAGGTGACTTTTTATAGCCTCAGCCGCTTTTTGATCACTGGTAGCTACTAAGGGCAATTGTATGGTTCTAGATATATAGGCCATACCGCTAGTCTTTAGAATTTGTTGTCTCTCTTGGCTTAGATAACTTGCGGTTGACTCATCCAAGGAAAAACCAATGTATCTCATGCCAGGCTCATTGCTCTTTCGGCCAACTATTGTGGCTGGTCCAAGCACGCCTAAAAGATTTTTAGGAAACTTAGCAATAGTTTCTTCAAGCTGATCGTTAATTTTAATAATATCGACTAGTTGCGCGTTAAGATATCTTCTTGATTCTCTTGGACTAATTAAGGATACTCTAGGCCTTACATGAGGTTTAGCATGGTATTGTTCAGCAATTTTTTTAATATTGTTCATGAAAGACAAGCTATCAGGGTACCACTGTGAGTCTTTGACTACCTCCCGACAAACAAACAGAGCACCTAGCTGCGCTATTTTTCCATCAGATAGTCTAGAAGCTGGGTGTTGATGCTGTTCTATCCAACGTTGGGCTCTTTTTATAGACCTTTTACGGGAGGCGGTAACTCTATCTCGATCCATTAACCAATAGTTATAGCTGATTTTGGCTTAAAGTCAAATTTGATGATGGGCTAAATAACAGTTTCTGGATTGAATGGCTTTAAGCTTGAATCACAAAATTTACTATTCTAGAGGGAACATAAATAGTTTTTAGGATGTTATGGCCACTCAAGTAACTGGCTACTTTAGGATCGGCCTTAGCAGCAGCCACTATGTCCGCTTCAGTCTGATTGCTCGGCAAAGTAACTTCGCCCCTTAACTTACCGTTTACTTGTACGGCGATGGTTAAGTCATCAGACTTTAAGTACTGCTCGTCTAGTTCAGGCCAACTGTCATGGTGAATTGTAGTGCTATGGCCTAATTCATGCCAGAGCTGTTCACTAATATGGGGACTAAACGGTGCAATTAAAATAACAATGGTCTCGATGGCTTGTTGCCAGACCGCATTTTGGCTTAAGCCGATCGCT
>DAHWAT010000015.1 GCA_027327085.1 Candidatus Saccharimonadota bacterium | reverse complement strand
ATCGACCTTATGGCGACAGCCAACTGTTTCATATCTAATTCCATAAATTTAATTAACCTTTCATTTATTTATATGAAAAAATCCGACCTGTAGGCCGGATCAACTAATTGTCTATTATACATACAAACTACTACTCAAGTCAAAATATTGTCAAAAGTATTTAAGCTGTTTTTAATGTAGGTCGTCTAAAACAATTGTGGGGAGGGCTAGCCTACTTAGCACTCTTGACCTTAGAGTGCTAAGTGGTATTATGTAAGTAGGCTTTATAAAAAATCTTACCGTCAAAGCTATTAAATTTAATAATACTTAAAATAAGGAAATAAATTTACAAATGATGCCATATTCACCAGACTTTCAAGAATTTTTAAATCATTTAACGCATAACGCCTTACAAAGCTTAAAGCACTCTGAAGCTATAGCTCGAAGTTTCGGTAGTGCCTATATCGGCACAGAACACTTGTTATTAGGCGTTCTAGCCCAAGACGGCAGCATGGGCAGCAAACTTTTAGCTGACGCTGGTATAACCCTTGATCGGGCTCGTTTAGCACTGAACATGACACCTAAAACCTTAATCGTCAATGTCGGCGCAAAAGGTTTAAGCGAAACAGCTAAGTTAACCTTACGCATGGCCTACGACATTGCTCAAGATTACGGACAGGACTACTGTGGCACTGAGCATATTCTGTTCAGTTTATTATCACAAAAAAATGCCAGAGCTACCAATTTACTGAGAGACATGAACGCGGATATTGACGGCCTAGTCGCAGACTTAAAGCAATTCCTGTCAAATCAAGAATTTGAAGAGCAATATGCCGGCGGGCTCGGTGCTTCTAGACGAGTTAAAAAGAATCAAAAAAAATCAGCCTTAGATTTTTTTGGCACAGATTTAACTCAGATGGCAAGAGACAAGAAGCTTGATCCGGTAGTTGGTCGAGAACCGCAAATCCACCGAGTCATTACAATTTTAAACCGTCGGACCAAAAACAACCCCGTTCTAATAGGTGAACCGGGTGTTGGTAAAACAGCTATTGTTGAAGGCCTAGCTCAACGTATAGTTAGCGAGGATGTTCCCGATAGCTTGTTAGACAAGCGGATTGTCATGCTTGATCTAGCAGCGATGATTGCTGGCACAAAATATCGGGGAGAGTTTGAAGAAAGACTTAAAAAAGTCATGACTGAGATCGAGAAGGATAACCGCAAGACAATTGTCTTTATCGATGAGCTTCATTTAATCATTGGGGCAGGTGCTGCTGAGGGCGCAATGGACGCTGGCAATATTCTCAAACCATCTCTAGCTAGGGGTAAAATGCAGCTGATTGGGGCTACTACGACCAGTGAATACACTAAATATATCGAGAAAGACGCTGCTCTAGAAAGGCGCTTTCAGCCTGTACAAGTACCAGAGACGAGTGTGGGCGAAACCATTGCCATACTAAAAGGTCTAAAAAAGCATTATGAAGATTTTCATGGCGTCATTTTAAACGATGAGGTTTTGGAAGACTCAGCCAACTTAGCTAAGCGCTATATTACTGATCGCTATATGCCTGACAAAGCTATTGATTTAGTTGACGAAACCTCGGCTTACATTAGAGTCGATAAGGGTAAAACACCACCAGCCGTACGGAAGTTACAAAAGGAACTAAGACTGGTCAATGCCCAAATCGATGAAGCGGTTGATAGCGAAGACTATGAAAGAGCTGCTCGGGCTAAAACTAGAGCCAGTCAAATTAATGAAGAGTTAGCTAAACTACATGCTAATGTCAACAACAGCAAGAGACTGAATGTGACGAGTGAAGATGTGGCTGAAGTAGTGTCTCGAATCACTGGTATCCCAGTCAAAAAAGTCATAAGAAGCGAAGCCAAGTACTTACTTAATATTGAAAAAAACCTCAGTCGTTATGTGATTGGCCAAAATGAAGCGGTTGAAGCCGTGTCTAGGGCAATTAGGCGTAACCGTAGTGGTATCGGTAGTGAGAAACGGCCAATTGGATCATTCATTTTTCTGGGGCCGACTGGGGTCGGTAAAACTGAATTAGCCAGAGTTCTAGCTAGAGAGTTTTTTGGCAACGAGTCTGCTTTAGTCAAGATTGATATGAGTGAATTCAATGAGCACCATAATGTTTCTAGGCTAGTCGGTGCTCCTGCCGGATATGTGGGCTATGAAGAGGGCGGACAATTAACCGATAAAATTCGTCGTCAACCCTATAGCTTAGTCTTGTTTGACGAAATAGAAAAGGCTCACCCTGATGTCTTTAATATGTTGCTACAAATTTTAGAAGACGGCTATCTGACCGATGCTAAAGGTCGGCGCATAGACTTTACTAACACTATTGTCATCATGACCAGCAATATTGGAGCCGATAAATTACAAAAAGAGGCTCAATTAGGTTTTCGAGCCGACAATTCATCAGAGCTAAAGGACCTAGATAGTCTTCACGAAGCCAATAAGGGTCGAGTTTTAGATGAACTTAAAAAACTGCTCAAGCCTGAGCTACTAAACCGTGTCGATAAAGTTATAGTCTTTCGAGCTTTAACTAAAAAAGACATCTATAAGATCATTGACCTCCAAGTCGAGGAACTAAAAACTCGTCTACATAAAAAAGGCATCAGTATTCAACTACAGCCAACAGCTAAACAATATCTACTAGAGCATGGGTATGATGCCCATAATGGCGTTCGACCCCTAAGGCGGCTGATCCAAGACACATTAGAAGATGAATTGTCGCTAAATTTACTAGATGAAAAGTATGCAAAGGGTGATATTATTCAAGTAGTCACACATAAGGGTGAACTTGAGTATGCAGTCCACAGCGAGTAATTATACCCAGCCATTAGCCTCAAAACCTAAACGACGTTTATGGCCATACGTCATTATTGTGCTTTGGCTATTACTCCTCTCAGCCGTATTTGTTAATCGTAACCGCATTTATGACTGGTGGCGACTACTTGGCTATAAAGCACCGAGCCAGATCCTGGCACTAGCTAAAGACGATACCATGACACCTTACGCACTAACCTTGCTAGAAATTAATCATCCTCAGATTCAGACCTACAAAGCCTTTAACCAGTATTGTCCTGACGACGGTGGTGAAAAAACGATTGTTTTAGGCTGTTACCATAGCGACGAAAACGGCATTTATCTACTGAGTGTCAGTGACCCTAGGCTCAATGGGGTTATGCAGGTAACGGCCGCTCATGAGATGTTACACGCTGCTTACAGCCGTCTTAGTACTGCCGAAAGAAATAAAGTGGACGGCTGGTTACTCAGTTACTACGAGCATGATCTTAAAGATCCGCGCATTATTGCTACAATTGCAGCTTACCGCAAATCTGAGCCAACCCAAGTGGTCAATGAGATGCACTCAGTTTTTGGCACTGAAGTCATGAACTTGCCTAAGCCACTAGAGAATTACTACAAACGTTATTTTACCGACCGTCAAAAGATAGCCGCTTATGCCAATCAATACCAGAATGAGTTCACTTCACGTCAAGCAGAAGTTAAAGCCGATGATGCCAAGCTCGTAGCCATGCTTAGCCAAATCAATAGCCAAAAAGCCACGATTGAGGCTCAATACAACCAAATAGTCGGCTTGCAAAAGCAGCTTAGTAGCCTAGCCTCAAATAATGACATCAGTCAATACAATGCCTTAGTCAATCCGTATAATCAGGCAGTCGATAGCTATAATGCTAGCGTTAATAGTTTGCAAGGCCTGATTAATAGTTATAATGCCCTAGTTAACATCAGGAATAAGGTTTCATTAATTGAAAATCAGCTATTCTCTGAACTAAGCGGCACCCCATCGACGATTCAAACCAAACAGTGATAGACTGGTTTATAGTAAGGGGACTAAGTTAGTGTCTAAAAAATTTAATCGCTATGTTTGTAATAATTGTGGCTATGTTAGTAGTGCATGGAGTGGGCGATGCCCTAACTGCAATGAGTGGAATAGTCTAGTCGAAGATTTACTAGTGACTACGCTTGAGGCTACTGCAGCTAAGGGTAAGCCGATCACTGGCCAATCAGTTAAGGCGTCTTTATCCACCGACCAAAACCAGCGTCTGAAGAGTCATATTACAGACATAGACGAGGTTTTAGGCGGTGGTATTGTGGCCGGAAGCGTGAACCTGATTGCCGGACAACCAGGTATTGGTAAGAGTACGCTCTTACTGCAACTAGCGGACGCAATAGCGGGGTCCTTTAGGGTACTTTATGTTAGCGCCGAAGAATCGGCTCATCAGGTTAGTTTGCGAGCTCACAGATTAAAAAGTTTGGGTAACAAATTACAAATTGCAACCAGTACTTCAGCCGATGACATAACGGCTACCATTGCCAGTAAACAATTCGACTTAATTATTATTGATTCAATTCAAGCAATCAGCTGTCAAGCTGTATCGGCGGCCACCGGCAGCATTAGTCAAATTGTTAATGCTGCTTCAATGTTATCTCAAGCAGCCAAGCTGTCGAACACAGCCATTATCATAGTCGGTCATGTTACCAAAGAGGGCAGTATTGCTGGTCCTAAAGTGCTGGAGCACTCGGTTGACGTGGTTTTAGAGCTATCGGGCGATCGTTATGGCGGTTTTAAGCTTCTAAGAGCTGTTAAGAATCGTTTTGGTTCAACCAGCGAAGCTGGAATCTTTGAGATGTCTGAGGCTGGTCTCATGCCGGTGGACAATCCCTCAGCAGCTCTGCTTGCCGAAAGACGTGATAGTGATGGATCGATTGTCTTAGCTACTCTAGAAGGCACCAGACCTTTACTGGTTGAAGTTCAAGCCTTGGTTAATAAATCCTCCTACGGCTACCCCAAACGCGCTGCCAGTGGTTTTAGTATCTCCCGACTTAACTTATTAGTCGCCATGCTTGAAAAACGTACCAAGCTTAGTCTAGCCGATCAGGATATATACATTAATATAGTTGGTGGTATAGATGTGAGTGACCCAGCAGCAGATCTAGCGGTTTGTTTAGCGATTGGTTCGGCAGCCAAGGGTCTCAAATTAGGCGTCAAAGCCGCTGTCTTTGGCGAAATAGGTTTAGCTGGCGAAGTTAGACGTGTCCCATTTGTCGAGAAACGCTTAAAAGAAGCTAAAAAACTCGGCTTTAATATCTGTATAGGGCCTAGTTACGCTAAAGCCATGACTGGGCTAAAGTCGGTTGAAGATGTTCGCTCAGCCCTTAATCAGTATTTAGAAAAAGCTTAAATTAACTAGCTTTTAAGGCCCACTGATTGTGCTAGTGAGACTCTGATTAGTTGAGTCGGCTAATTCAACTGTGTCGCCCGGTGCGGCGCTGGTTGCCGGGACATTACAGCTAGTGGTGCTAATGTTGCTACAGAGTGACTTATTGGTGGTAGTATCGATAACGCTGTAGTTTGGGCTGCCGCCTGACCAGCTGAAGCTGTCAGTTGTACCGTTGCTTTTAGCACTAAAGTTAGTTAGCGAGGTGGCGAACTGGATATGAGCTGAAGCAGAACCGGAGTAAAGTACACTATCGGTAACCTGCGCCGTTAAGGTACCCGACCCTGACGACGTAGGCGTATAGTTAAACGACACGGTGCTAGGGCTAGTCCTGATGAATTGTTTATTGATGACTTGAGAGTTCAAGCTGAAACTGACTGTTCCGGGATAATTTGGGTACTTTGGATCATAAAAAGGATGCGTACCTTGAGTGGCGGTTGCGGTAATTACGCAGCTACCGTTACAAATAGCCGGTGCACTCAAACTGATAGTAGGTGGGCTGTCGTTACAGTTATGAACATTATCCGTTGCTGAGGCAACTTTAGCATTAGCACTACCCCCTTCGAGAGCAGAAGTGGTAGTCCAAGTTGGATAAAAAATATCAATTGATTCAGACAGGCCACTTGATCCACTGACTGTCTCACGGGCTAAGGGAGGTGTACAACTAGTGGCAATTAACCCTGATACCCTGTCGATTGTTTCGGTAGTTAAATGGCTATTTTTGCCGGTGTACCACGATGGATAGAGATCATAAAGCGGACCGGGAACTTCTGCGCCATAACCGGTCGAGACTCTTTGCACAAAACCGGGTAAGACTTTAATATCTTTTGGCTGCACCCAATTGATTGGTTTAATGTGAAGAGCATTAAGCGCTTGCTCCATCCAGGTTCGGGTTAACGGTTCAGTAATATCTTCAAAATGTCCTTCAATTAACGGCTTATTGAGCGTATGGTAGCCAGCGAAACCGATAACTGCATATTGGGTACTCCAGGCTGTCATAACCCCGTTGTAGTTTTGGTTCTCAGTACCGGTTTTAACGGCAATATCCCAGCCGTTGTAGTTTTGAAATTTCTGATAAGGGTATAAATACGTAGCCCTAGGGTCATCTAAAATATTATTAATAATATAGGCACTGTCTGGGTTAAATACTTGAGTAGATTTAGGCTGCTTCCACTGATAAATAGTTTTACCGGCGGCATCAGTAATATTTAAAATGTAAGTTTGTGGTATTTCCGCTCCCAATCTGGCTAAAGTGACGTCGCCGTTAACTTCTTGATCTAAAGATACAAGGCCACTGCCTAAGACGGCTGAGCCGTAACACTGTGTTTGATTGGCAGGTGAGGCTTGCGCCGGTATTGTGCCTGGTAGATAACAGGCGTAGGCGTTCTTAAAGCCCATGGCCTGATTAGCCATGCTGATCCATTTATCGACCGATTTAGTGTAGCCTGGACTGGTGTCGTTGGGCACGACCATGTAGGAAGCTTTGACTGCTGGCACATTTCTAGAGCCAGCTAAGGCGTAGCGAATCGTTTCTGGTCCAGGATAAACAAAGTTATCGTCCCAGAGGCAGTTACCGCCGTTACTGGTGGCTGTTGGTTCGGTCTTATTAGTACACGGATAACCTGGTATCGGCCCCTGCGAGTCATAAATAACCGAACCAGCTCCAACGTCGGTGTTATTTTGAATCAAGGCAGCATACATAAAGGGTTTTAAGCTGGAGCCAGGCTGAATCTTAGCTGCAGCAAAATCGATTTGCCCATCGACTGGATTATTAAAGTTTTCGCCACCGACCTGAGCCACAACCTGACCGGTATGAACGTCTTCAGCAACTATGGCTTCTTCATCCCCGTTAACTGAGGCGACATTTTTAACATTATTAGCCACATCTTCTTGGGCGTAATTCTGTAGCTGCATATTCAGCGTTGTTGTCACTTTCCAGCCACCATGAGCTACGGCGCTGGCGCCATACATATTAATTAGTTGTTGTTTGGCGGCTAGGACAAAATAAGGAGCCTTGATGTTTTGATATAAACTTTGTAGCGGATAAACTTGAGCTAGAATATTGACCTTAATCGCCGCAAGTTCTTGAGCTTTGGTGATATAGCCCTGTTTATACATTTGCAGCAAAATATAATGTTGCCGTCCTAACAAGGCTGATTGACTGAAAGTACCGTTTGTGACTGCCGAATTAAATCGACTGCCGGCATAGGGTGAGTAGTAGGCTGGAGATTGCGGTATGGCCGCTAACATTGAGGCTTGAGCTAAGCTTAAATTTTTAGCGGCAGTATGGAAATAATCCTCGGACGCGGCTTGGACTCCGTAGTCCAATCCACCGTAAGGCGCAACATTGAGATAGGCTGTTAAAATATCGTTTTTGGTATATTGCCTTTCAATCTCAACTGCTAGGATTAATTCTTTAATTTTGCGAGCGATAGTTCGGTTATCGGTCCAGCCCTCGTCTAACTTGACTAATTGTTGGGTAATTGTCGAGCCGCCTTGTAGAGCACCGCCACCTTTAATATCTTCAAACGCTGCCCGAATCATGCCCCTAACATCAAAAGCACCTTCGTGATAGAAGTTTTTGTCTTCTATAGCTACGGTTGCTTCTTTCATATACTTTGAGATGTCTTGACTAGCTACCGGTTGACGCTTCACCGAATTATAGTCAGTAAACAGAAGTATTTTGCCGGTTCGGTCATAATAGGAAATACTGCCGCCGAGATTACCAGATAAATTAGTGATTTTTGGCAAATCTTTTTTAAAGTAGGCAAACAAACCAATAAGCAAAAAGAAGCAGACGACGACACTAGCGCCGATTAGCTTCAGGATCATGATTCCACCTTCTTGGCTAAACCAATAGGCAATAATTCGCCTTGGTCTTAGCCTAAACAACCAGCGTTTCCAACGTTCCTTAGGTAAAGTGGAAAGGTATAAAGCTTTAGCTGTGGCTTTTTGGGCTTTTTTTGCCTTTTTGCGATCAGCCAAAGATAAGTTAACTTTAAGAGTCTTACCACTTCTGGTGGTAATTGTATTAGTCCCTCCTCGTTTTCTAGCGGTCTTTTTACTCATGAATTGGTTTAGCTAGTTTAAGCCTTTATAGACTAAAACTATTAAGCACAGTATAACAAATCTTGTGCCTTAGCCTCTAGTAGCTAAGCCGGAGACTATTTGTGCGACTGGGGCGATATAGTAAGATGTAGAATATGACTTTATCTGAAGAACTAACCCAGCGTGGCCTGGTTAATCAAACTACACTAAAGGATTTATCGGTTTTAGACCAAAAAAGTCTAACTTTTTATTGGGGAGTTGATCCAAGTGCTGATTCGATGACGGTTGGCAATTTAGCTGCCGCAATGATGGTCAAGTTATTTATGAAACATGGTCACAGGGCTGTACTACTGATTGGCGGAGCAACCGGTATGATCGGCGATCCTGATGGAAAGGCCGAAGAAAGACAGCTGCTATCGCTTGAGCAAATAAACCACAATAAACAAGCTCTAGAGAACCAGTATAAAACTATTTTTCAAGACTTTAACTTTTCGATAGTCGATAATTTTAGCTGGTTTAAGGATTTTAAATACCTGGATTTTTTAAGAGATATCGGCAAACATGTACCGATGCGACAGATGCTTAATCGAGAATTTGTCGATAGTCGTTTAGCTTTAGATGGTAACGGTCTTAGTTATGCCGAATTTAGCTATGCACTTATCCAAGCTTATGACTTTTTGTATTTGATGCAAAATTATGGTGTCAGCCTCCAGTTAGCTGGGGCTGATCAATGGGGTAATTCTATAGCCGGTGTTGACTTAATTAGGCGCAAAACCGCTAAAGAGGCTCACGTTTACTCTTGTCCATTGATTATAGACGAAGCAACTGGCCGTAAGTTTGGCAAAAGCGAGAATGGTGCTATCTGGCTTGATCCTAATAAAACCAGTCCGACTAGTTTTTATCAATTCTGGATAAACCAGTCTGACGCTGCTGTAGCAAAATATCTAAAGATTTTTACCGAGTTGCCTTTAGAACAAATTGATGAGCTGATGCAGCGGCACAAACAACAGCCCGAGCAAAGACTTGCTCAGGCCGAGCTAGCCCGCCAAACTACCCAATTAGTGCACGGCTCTAAAGCCATGCATATGGCGGAATCAATCACTGACATATTAACTGGGCAGATGTCTCTTGAAAATCTAGACGACGCCAGCCTGATTAAGGGCTTAGGCCAAGAAGTAAGCCACATTAAAGTTGCTCAAAATAGTCAATTGGCTGAGGTATTAGTTGAAGCTAAGTTAGCTCAATCGAAAACCGAAGCTCGTCAATTAATCGGTAACGGTGCTATCAGTCTTAATGGTGTAAAAACCCAAAAGAATCAGCTTGAGCCAAGTGATTTTATAAAAGGCCGGTTATTAATCCGTCGCGGTAAAGCCTATAAAGACACGGCTCTAGTTGAAATAGCCAGTTAATTAATATAAGGAATGTAGATGACACAGAATCATAAAAAAGCCGATCAATATAACGATCCCAAGCATAATTACTTAAAATACTGGGATGGCCGAGAGTACGAGCATTTAGCAGAAGAGCTGGCCTTAAAAAAGCTGCTTAAAAATAAACACTTTAACTGTGTCGTTGATGTGGGAGGCGGTTATGGCCGATTAAGTGTTCTACTAGAGAATTATGCCGATCGGGTTGTCCTCGCTGAACCCAGCCAGCAGCAGCTAGACATCGCCAAGACATTTTTGAAGGATCATCCTAAAATTGAGCGTCAACTACTCCAAGCCGATGATTTAAAATTTAAATCAGGCAGCGTAGATTTAGTAACGATGATTAGAGTGATGCACCATCTGCCAGATCCAAAGGCTGAATTTAAAGAGATAGCTCGGGTGCTAAAGCCCAATGCCTATGCGGTTATTGAAGTGGCTAACTACGCCCATTTTCTACATCGGCTTAAGGCGGCTTCTCGTTTACAAAAACTACCAACAACGCCCGTAGATATCCGTTCATCAGCCCATAAAACAGACAATGAAATTGCTTTTGTTAACCACAACCCTAAAACTGTGATTAAGCAACTTAGCCAAGCCGGGTTAGCAGTCGAACAAGTCTTATCGGTGTCTAATTTAAGAAATCCTAAATTAAAGCAGCTAATGCCTCAACCAGTTATGCTTAGTTTAGAAAATGCCATGCAAAAGCCTTTGTCTAAGCTATATTTTGGCCCGAGTATTTTTTTCTTAGTTAGAAAAGTTGATACTTCGGCTAAGCGGCCCGAATAACCTAATTAGTAGGGAATGATGTCATGAAATTTCAAGATCGATTGACGGTCTTAAATGGAATCGCTAGCCTTCAGGCCAAACGTTTTGAAGAGCTCGGTATTTATAGTCTAGCCGATTTAATAAATTATTATCCTAGACGTTATGACGATTATTCAGAAGTAAGTTTAGTCAAAGACTTAAAGCCAGGGCCGGTTAGTTTAAAGGTTAAGATTACCAATCTGACTGGACGATACGCCAAGACCAGGGGACTACATATTAGCGAAGCCATTGCTAGTGACGCTAGTGGTAGTGTTAAGATTGTCTGGTTTAATCAGCCTTTCCGTCTTAAGTCCTTTAAAAGCAATAAGACTTACTATTTATCTGGCAGTTATGAGCTTAAGAATAATCATTTTTCAATCATTAATCCAGCCACAGAATTAGTCAGTGATTTGCCGGTTAATACAGCGAGAATTTTAGCGATATATCCAGAATCTAAAAATATAGATTCTAGACTAATTAGAAAATTAATGCTTCAGCTAAGTCCGTTGATTGATCAAATACCAGAGAGTTTACCGGGATTTATTATTAAAGATCAAAAACTGATCAGTTTAAGCCAAGCACTTAAGTTGCTACATATGCCTGACTCTCGGTCTAATTTAGAAGCCGCCAAGCGTCGTTTAGGCTTTGAGGAAGTGTTTAATTTTGCTCTGGCTAGCCTTATTAGTAAACAAATTAACCAAGCTGAAAAATCGATTAGCATCAAGTTTTCCGAAGACTTAGCTAAGGCTTTCATTGCGTCCTTGCCGTTTAAACTAACTGATTCGCAACGTCTGGCTGTCTGGAGGATTTACCTTGATATGCAGTCGCCAACCCCAATGAACCGGTTAGTAGAGGGCGATGTTGGCTCCGGCAAGACCGTGGTGGCCGTTATGGCAGCTCTAATGGTTCTAAAAGCCAATAAACAGGTAGCCTTAATGGCGCCAACTGAATTACTGGCTCGTCAACATGCTGAAACTATCTATAATTTACTTAAGCCGGTTGGCTTAGAGTCTAAGCTTAGTCTTTTAGTTGGTAGTCTAAAGTCGTCCCAAAAACAAATAGCTTATAAATTTATTAAGAACAACCAGGCCAGTTTTATTGTTGGCACCCATGCCTTAATTCAAGAGAAAGTCGATATTAAAAACCTAGCTTTAGTTATAGTTGATGAACAGCATCGCTTTGGTGTTAAACAACGGACGGCTTTAATTGCTAAAGCCGGTCATATGCCCCATGTTTTGTCGCTTAGCGCTACGCCAATACCTCGGTCTTTAGCCTTAACGCTTTACGGCGAGCTTGATATAACTAGACTAAAACAGAAACCGTCAAATCGTTTACCGGTTGACACTACAATCATCTATCCATCACAAGTTGCTGAGCTATATACGCATGTCGACCAAGAGATTAAAGCTGGTCGCCAAGTTTTTATAGTTTGTCCGGCGATTCATGAAGCTGAACACGGACTAAAATCGGCAACTCAAGTTTATGAGGAACTAAGCAGAGGAGTCTTTCGTCATCGTCGTCTAGGGTTACTGCATGGCCAGTTAAAAACTGATATTAAACAGCAAGTGATGAAAGATTTTGTCTATAAAAAGCTAGATATACTAGTAGCTACAACCGTTATTGAAGTTGGGGTAGATGTGCCTAATGCCTCTTTGATGATTGTTTTTAGCCCAGAGCGTTTTGGTTTGGCGCAGCTGCATCAATTAAGAGGACGGATTGGCCGAGGTGACTATAGCGGGCATTTTTACATGATTGTTGAGTCGGATAAATCTTCGCTTAAACGCCTAAGAGCACTCGAGAGGTCATCTGATGGTTTTGATCTAGCTGAATTAGATCTTAAATTAAGAGGTCCTGGCGCTATTTATGGGACTTATCAGCATGGTGCCTTGGACTTAAGGATTGCCAACTTAAACGACAGACAATTAATTAGTGAAGCGGTTAACGGGGCTCATATGTTTATTGACCAAAAAGAAGCTTTAGATAACTATCCTGTACTAAAGCAAAAGATTAATCAACTAAGGGCTGTGACAAACCTAAACTAACTATGCGTATTATTGCTGGCCAGCTAAAAGGCTTAAATTTTAATGCTCCAATCGGTCACAAAACACACCCAATGAGCGATAAGATGCGCGGCAGCTTATTTAATATTCTGGGCGACATTAATGGCCTTAGTTTTCTAGACGTTTTTTCTGGTAGCGGCGCTTTATCCATTGAAGCCATTAGTCGTGGTGCTGCTTCAGCCGAAGCCATAGAAGCCGATAGCAGAGCTGCTAAGGTCATTAGAGCTAATCTAGCTAAGCTCAATTTAACTGAACATATTAAAGTCTCTGAAGCTTTTGTCAGAAGCTGGCTTAAGACTATGCCTAACCGTTCATTTGACATAATTTTAGCCGATCCACCTTATAGTGATTTGCAAACTGCTACAGTTGCAAAATTAGTTGACCATCTTAATCCCTCTGGTCTTTTAGCCTTGTCTTGGCCCTCAAGTGAGCCAATACCTGAGTTTGGCGGTGTCAAGATTGTAAAAAATAAACAATACGGCGACGCACAACTAGTTTTTTATCGTAAAATTAGTTAAAATTACTGTTTGTAATCCATAACACATATGCGGATGTGGTGGAATTGGTAGACACGCTAGCCTTAGGAGCTAGTGCCTTAGGGCGTGAAGGTTCAAGTCCTTTCATCCGCACCA
>DAHWAT010000014.1 GCA_027327085.1 Candidatus Saccharimonadota bacterium | reverse complement strand
ATAGGTAGCTTAGCTCCGTTGATGGGGTTAATGGCATAAGAACCGCTAAAAACACCGGTTTTAGTTTTTTCGCTTTGGCGCTCAAGCTCAGTTTTAAGCTTAGTACGCTCTAAATAATCAGCTAGTTCCTGTTGATGCTGTTTGAGCGTCAGTTTTTTAGCTAATTCATGTTCCGGTGCCAGAACTAAGAAGGTGGCTCCGAAAAGAGTGTCTGGTCTAGTTGTAAAGACAGTGATTAAGTCCCTAGATTGATCAACCTGAAACTTAATCTCGGCACCAATACTCTTACCAATCCAATTTTTTTGAGCTAGCTTAACGCTTTCCGACCAGTCTAAATTGTCGGTGGCTGCAAGTAATTCATCAGCATAATCGGTGATTTTGAAAAACCACTGTTTAATTTCTTTTTTAGTCACTAACGGATCATCTGGGCCATCATGACGCCAGCACTTACCGTCAATGACCTGTTCGTTAGCTAGTACAGTGTTATCGATAGCACACCACCACTGCATACGACTAGCTTGATAAGCTAAGCCATTTTTATACATCTGTGTAAAAATCCACTGGGTCCATTTGTAGTATTCCGGCAAATGGGTGGCAATTTCTTTTTCCCAGTCATTGCTCCAACCCATAGCTTGATACTGTTTATGATAATCAGGTATGATCTTGGCCATACTTTGCTGAGGGCTAACATGGCTTTTGATGGCATAATTCTCAGCCGGTAAGCCAAAAGCGTCCCAGCCAACTGGATGATAGCTTTCAAAGCCTTGTTGACGCTTAAACCGGGCTTTAACATCTGAAATGGTGTAGTTCATGGCATGCCCTATATGGATGCCAGCCCCACTGGGATAATTGAACATGCTCATTGCTATATATTTAGGCTTTGAGCTATTTAAATCAGCCGTGTAGGTACCGCTCTCATGCCAAATTGCTTGCCATTTTGGCTCAATCTCTTTTGGGTTATATCGTCTTTGCATTAGTTTTATCCTACCAGTAGATAATATATTATGTCACACTCCCGGGGATGATAATATACTATTATGCTTAAAGTCGTGGTACTTGGTGGCGGTAATTCTTCGGAAAGACCTATCAGTCTAAAATCGGCTAAGGCCGTAGCCGGTTACTTAAGCGCTAAGGGTCATAAAGTCTCGTTGGTCGACCCGATTGGTGAGATTGAACGCTACACTAAACAACTTCAGACGGCTGATGTGGTTTTTCCGGCCTTGCATGGAGCTGGCGGTGAGGATGGTCAAGTCCAGGCCTATTTAGAAAGTTTAGATATTCCCTTTGTCGGTTCTGGATCAGTCTCGTCCAGACTATGTTTCGATAAGTATAAGTATCTTACTTTACTACAAAAAAACCACATTCTAGTACCCCAAACTAATCTTGTAACTAAACAGCAGTTTTTTGCTTCAGCGCTTAAACATGCTCCCTTTGTACTCAAGCCAAATCAACAAGGGTCAAGTATCGGTACTTTAATAGTTAAGAAGCCGAAAGACTATGATGAGGCCCGCGTTAGTGAACTGTTTGAGTCTTACGGCTCAATGCTTTTAGAACCCTACATTAGTGGACAGGAAATAACCGTAGGCGTCGTAGCTAAAGCTGCTCTACCGGTTATTGAGATAGTGCCGCCAGCCAATCAGGCGTTTGATTATGTCAATAAGTACAACGGTAAAACTAAGGAGATTTGTCCACCCGAAAACCTAGCCGCATCAATCGAAACTCAGGTTAAACAACTAGCCGTCCAGATACACAACTTATGCGGTTGTCGTCATTTATCGCGAACCGATATGATCGTAGACGGCCAATCGATTTACGTTCTGGAAACTAATACCATGCCAGGACTAACTGATCAAAGCTTACTGCCCAAGGCGGCTCAGGCAGACGGTATCGATATGGTCGAGCTTTGCTCGATGTTGGTTAATATGGCCCTAGATTTAGGTTAAATCGCTAAATTGTTTGGCTTTAAGTTTAAGCCAAGTTTTTGATTGTCTAACTAATTTAGCTGAATCTTTAGCATTTAGCAGCAAGGGCTTAATAGCCTCTTCGCAAAAAACAGCGTTTTGAGAACCCTTAAAAAGAATTACTGAATTAGCTTTAAGATTGTCTTTTAGATATTGTCCGGCTTGATACGGACTCAAAAAGCTAATAACCTCACAGTGGTTTTGTCTGGCGGCTGGTGCCAAATATTTTTTGGCAACCTCACCTACTGTTATGACTAAATCGAGCCGCTTAGGGTCGCAGTAAGCACCGATGTCACGGTGGGCTGACTCAGTGTATGAGCCTAGCTCGTTCATACTGCCAAGTACGGCAATTTTAGGTTTAGCTACACAACCATAGAGAACATCTAAAGCAGCTTTAGCTGCTAAAGGGCTGGAGTTATAGGTGTCATCAATAATTTGACTGTGCTTAATCCCCTTTAGAAGCTGCATCCTGCCAGGCACCGGCTCAATCGATGCTAGGCTAGCCCTAATCTCTGCCAGCGACAATCCAAGCCAATGATTAACTGCAGCCGCCGCTAGCACGATCATGGCGCCTTGGCGCCCTAGTAAAGGTGCCTTAATCGTTAGCTGGTTACCGTCTTTTAAGCGAATGACTAGTTGGTCTGCTTGTTGCTTGATTATGTAGTCAGCTTGTTTGATCTCAGCATAAGACATAAACGGCTGTTCAATTAAGTTCTTAGGCCCGACAGCGTCTAGGTTGACTAAAGCTTGTTTAGAAAAAGCTAGGGGACTTAACTCTTCTTTAGCCACACTGTCTAGATCTAAAAAATACTCCATGTGCTCTTCAGAGATAGCCGTCAAGACGTATAGATCAGGTTGCAGGTAGCTGAAGCGCTGTAACTGATTAGGCCCATCGGTGCCAATTTCTAACACGGCATATTTATAAGGGTAGGTTTGCTTAATCGCCTTTTCATTACTAATGAGTATCTTGAGCCAGGCCCAAACATTAAAAATCTGTGGTTCGGTTTGATTAAAAAGTACTAGAGGGACAGTCAAGCGATCGTTATAGTTACCGTCTTGATAGATCACCTCTGCCCAGGAGGCTATAGTTTTAGCAATGGCTAATTTGGTCGAGGTTTTACCAACGCTACCACCAACCGCAATAATGGTAAGATCATTATTGTTAAGCAGTCTTTTCGCCTGATATTCAAGCAGACTACTTAACAGGCTTTTGCCTACTGATTTGATACTCATGCGGCGTTTAATTTATTTTATCCAATTGGCTGCCGTACTTAAACCATTGTCTTAGGATCAGTACTAGAACCGTTAAATAGGCCCAGACAAACGGATAAATTACTACTAGAGCTAGGCCAAAAAATATACCTCCGACGACGGTATGATTAAAGCCTGCAATAATTAGCCAGATGCCAACAACTATTTGTAGGATAATGCCAAGTCTAATTAAGTTTTCTAAAACCAGATATTTAACAGTCTTAGGTGCTGGGTCCTCAAGGGGGAGTAGAAAATTATTGGTCTGATTAATTCGTTTTAAGTATCTGGCTGGATCAAACTGAGCGAGCCACATTAAATTGACCAAGGCTTGAGGATATTGATAATAGTACAGACTAAAAAGATTTTTAAGCATAAACTACCTTAATTAATTATAGCTAAAAACTTGGTGCGCGGGGCGGGAATCGAACCCGCACGCTTTTAAGGGCAAGGGATTTTAAGTCCCTCGTGTCTACCAGTTCCACCACCCGCGCATCTAATTTTTAAAGTGTGGAGGCGCCGACCGGAGTTGAACCGGCTTAAAAGGTTTTGCAGACCTCTGCGTAACCAATCCGCCACGGCGCCACTGCAATTGACATATCGGTAACCTATTATACCTCAAATCGAGGGCGTTTTGTGGCAAATTACTACCTTAAAAGAACTAAACTAGTATAAACTATTTTATAGATTTAACGAAGAAGGCGACTTTTATGCCGATAAATTATAAACTTGTGCAAAACCTGCTCAGACTGATCGTTATTATTACTGCCTTAGTTCTGGTAGTTTTTATATTAATTAGCAAAGGTAGCTCGGCCAATTCTAGCTCCGCTGCAGTGACCCAAAGATCAAACGGTACGCTTATAAACAAGGTTAATCCGTCTAATCCGTATGCTATTTTGTCGCCGGCAACGGTTGCCTCTAAAGTGGCCGAGTGTAGTCAGCCAGTTAACTACAATTCTAGCGGTGTCCCAGCTCCGCTGCAGTGTAGTAATGGTGATCTTAATCTAACAGCCTGGAACGCTTTATCGGCGCAGGAACCGAAAGTGATGAGCCTAGGCTATGATCCATCGGTCTCGGCTTTACAATCGGCTTTTTGCAGCGATCTTAATGCCGCTGCATCTGATTCAGCACCTGGTGCCGACAATGGTATTGAAACTGCTGTCTTTCAAATTAGCTCACTCTATTATGGTTGGAGCTTTGGCAGCGCCAATCAGTTTATCGCCAACTGCTAGGAGAGAATTTGCTATAAGTATGAATGCGAGCTGGCACTTGAACTGATTATCCACCAGTTAGTGCCATCAGATTGAACAGTAATGGTCTCGTACTGGCTGCCTAGACTAAACGTACTTGAGCCATCGATTAAGCCACTACTGGAAGCAACGGTAACGGTTGAGGCACCAATGTTCTTAATAATATACTCTCGGCCACTAATTCCGCTGGCGCTAGGTAGTGTAACAGTGATTGAGCCACTCGCTAATATAGTAGAGTCGGTGCTGGCAACTGTGTAATTGGCGGTTACAGTTTTAATAGCTGTAGCAATCGGTCCACTAACGTCAAGTAGGCTGGTTGGGCCTCGATTACCAATACCAACTTCATTACCTACAATCGAAACAGTCAAGGCATTACTAGAATTGCCAAAGTTAAGTGAACCGGATGTATTTCTAAAGTTAATATCACCCGCCAGAGCATTAGTAAACCAGTTACCATTACCATAAGCATAGCCTAGCCAGGCATCAGCACCGGCTCCGCCTGAACCAATACCTGACGGTCCGGTAGTTGGTAAATTAATCCAAGTTCCTCCAGAAAAGCTAGAAATGGCAGCGCCGCCACTAAGCGTAGTTGTTCCAGAAACATTTAGGGTTGAACTTAGACTAGTTGCTCCAGTTACTGTAAGAGTTGAGCCGAAGGTTTTAGCTCCAGCAAAAGTTTGAGTTGTCGTGTTAACTAATCCTGGGTAACTAGCACTAGCTGACTGCAAATATAGCCCCGTACCTGAAATGGTTGCTCCATTAGCATTGGCAGTGCCTCCGTCCAATGTCCCAATCGAAGTACAGGCTCCAAAAATTAAATCAGTAGCCGTAGTAGCTCCGGCTTCAAGACACTGGGAAGTAGCTGGTGTGGCAATTGGTAGGGTTAAGGTGTAGCTACTTGAAGGATTAGTTGCAGGGGCATTAATCGCAATAACGTTACTGCCGCCAGAAGAATCAAAGGTTACTTGACCGCTAGTAGTGGTATTGCCTAAGGTTAAGCCAAGAAGCGAGGTATTATCTGGGACGATGACGTTAGAGAAGTTGCCATCTGGTCCGCCACCGACGTATAAATTACTGCCTTCATTAACTAGTGCTGTTGTAGCAGTTGAGCCACTGCCAAGATCTAAGCACATCTGGGCAAAAGAGCCACAAGCTCCAGAAGTGAGAAAAGCTCCCCAACTACTGCCGGCATTATAGCCAAAAAATAGCGGTCTAGAGCCGGTTGTTTCAGCCGTTTGCACCACCAAAGAGGGTAAGTATGAGTTAGGGTAGGTATTGGGTGTACCGGTAACTCCATCACTGATAACCATCTGATTGCTAATATAGGAACTTGACTCAAGGTTTAATTGTCCGATTGGCGTTGCCGTACCAATGCCAATACGGCCATCGGTTGTATCGGCCACAAATAGATCTGTAGCCGAGCTGTTTTGAATCGTAAAAGCAGAAGTTGAGTTAGTGCTCGATTCAAAATTATTAGGTCCTGTCCAGGTTTGAGCAGCCGCTAATTGACCGAAAGCCGATGAAGTTAAACCATTAAGTTCACTAGAGTTGAAAGAATAAGGGGTAGACGTCAGTAAAATATATGGGGTCATCTCGCCATCGCCGCCACAGTCACTTTGAAAACTGGTAGTTACGCTGCAGCTAGCCGTATTACCGATCTGAAGCGACAAATACAGTGGTGACGAATTCCAATTGATAGCAGAATTAGTATAGGTTTCACAGCTGCCACCAGAGAATGAACAAATTGAACCAAGGTTAACCTCATAGGTACCGCCGCTAAAAGTAACGCCTTGGCCATTGGCTACCAACCAGTCTTCGGTCCAAAGTAGCGTACCGCCTCCGGTAGCCGTACCGCCCGAGTAAATCTTAAACTCCATGTTATAGGTGCCATTAGGAATGTTAATGCCAGCTGAAGTTACCACTTTACCCTCAAAGCTAAGATCGTTAGTTATACCAGCGGCATGTACTTTCGGCGCCAACATAAAAAACATAACCATACAGGCTATGCTAAACAGGCTTCCCCAGGCCCAGATATGTAAACGATTTACCCTCATAAAACCTTAAGGTTAATTATAGCAAAAAGTTAAAGTTTTGTTACGTGCTCTTAAGCGCAATTGGCTATTTGGCACAAGCTCTGGGGTCCCAGGGTGTTAAACCTTCTTGAGGGTTAGACGGTGCCGAAAAGCCATCTGAAGGGGCTGCCGCGGTAACAGTAGCGGCCGCTTGGGCGGTAGTTGTGCTGGCTGGCTGAGCAGCCGTTTGACTGGCGCTGGCTGGAGCAGCGTTAACACCAGTGGCTGTTCCGGTTATAACGGTCACCTCAGCATTACCAGCAACCTTTTTAGAGTTGTAAGCTAAAACAACGTAGCCACTTAACTGATGCGCAACTGCTTCGGCCTGCGCTTCATCACCCGACTTGTAGTAGACATAGGTTTCCTGAGCCTGAATACTTGGTGGCGTTAAATTACCTATGGTAGCGACATTAAAGCCAAGACTAGTTAGTCCTGAAGCGATCTGCGAGGCTTGGCCACTAATCCCGCTGCCGTTCATGACATTAACGGTAACTGAACTATTAGCTGGCAGAGCTTTACCGGTCATGGTGTTAACATTACTTGGCTCATTTAAGAACTTGTCGATGATAGTTTGATCGGTTGGTTCGACCGGGAAAACAACATCACCATAATTTATACCGTTGAAATAGTAAGGTCCAAACGGTGGAGTCACAATCGGCAGAGTATACTCTGGCGCGTTGACAATATTGGAACTATGGAACTCTGAAATAAGCCCAAGCAAAGCTGAGTCATTTAGCCCAGAGTCAACAATTAAATTGGGTAGCACCGATGAAACGATTTTTTCATCGCTTATAGGGTTAGCTAGGTTCTTTTTTAGAATTGTGGCTGCTAAAACTCTCATAAATTCATGGGTTCTAGCGATACGGCCTATATCGCTTTGAAATTCATAAGGCCAATAGGCTTTATCGTTAGTGGTTATCGAAGCCGGCTTATATTGGAGGTGCCTGGCTCTAATTAGCTGTAGGGCGGTAAAGCCATTGAGCTGGACACAGCCTGGTTGGGTAATGTTAAGGTGTGAATAAGCATCATAAACCGGCATAGGAAAGTCCATTTTAATGCCCCCGATCGCATTGACCGTATTAACAAAGCCGTCAAAGTTAACCTCTACGTAGTGCTGAATCGGTATACCAAAATCTTCCTCTATAGCTTTAACTAATTGGCTAGGCCCTTGATACAGTGCGGCATCAATTTTAAAGGACTGATTATTAGATCTGGCGTTAGGCACAAACGTATCTCTAGGGATTGATAACAAACTGACTGAATGGGTTGCCGGATTTAAGTGAGCAATCATGATAATATCGCTATTCTCATCGGCACCAACTTGAGCACAAGATCCCCACTGGCTACTTTGGAATTTTAGGCCACAGCGAGTAGTAGACCCGGCAATTAAAATGTTCTCAGTACCACCGACTTGAGGGCTAAAACCGGCTACATAAACCCTTTTTAGTAAATTATTAAGTGAGATTCCGTAAAATACCGTAACGCCAATACCAATTACCGCCAACACAGCAACACCAATAGCTAGGCGTTTTATAAGCTTACGCTTTTTAGATTTTAGGGGCTTATTTGGTTTAGGCGGCTCTTTAGTACGATTGCCAAAACTATATTGATATTTCCAGTCTTGTTGTGGTTGATTTAAACTTGGCTGTTTTGGTATAGGCCTGCTGCGATAAATTGAGGCAGCATTTAACGAACTAGGTTCCCTATTATTGGAAATTGGTAGTTGTCTTATAGTGGTAGGCTTAATCTGATGATTCGGTTTTCGTGGTGGATAAAAATCTATGTATTTAGGCTTTTGGTCTGGAGGCATAGGTAAAATGATAAACTTTATGGCCTACTCGATCAATAGATAAAATATTAATTTTGTTGAATTACAACGTCAATATAGATGGTTTAAGTTTATGATTAAATTTATTAAAGTTATGCCCACAAATATTTTAACTAAAATTAGCCCTGGTAATTTCAATGTTTAAGAATGGTTAGCTATAAGATGGAATAAATAGTAGCTAGTCCAGCAATAGCCATTAAGAAAGTTAACAGCCAGCCGAAACTTGTGGCAATAGTGCTATTTTTCCATTCTCCCATAACTTTTTTATTCTTAGCTATAATGACTATGAGAGTAATGATGACTGGAGCAACCATACCGTTAATGACGGCTGCGTAAATCAAGGCTTTGATGGGATTAAGGCCAATGAAATTCAGCCCTAAACCAACTAACATCGAAATAATGATAACACCGTAGAACAGATAACCTTGTTTAAGCTTATTATTTAAGCCTTGCCTTCTACCCATACTTTCACTAATGGCGTAAGCGCTCGACCCAGCCATAACTGGTATGGCCAAGAGGCCCATGCCTAAGATGCCAATAGCAAATAGCCAATAAGTGGCATTACCGGCAAATGGCCTTAAAGCCTGAGCGGCTTGAGCAGCTGTGTTGATATTGGTAATGCCTCTAGTAAATAGTACCGAAGCACAAGCTGCGATTATAAAAAACATCACTACGTTCGATAAAAACATTCCTGACCAAACATCAATCCGCATTCTTTTTATGTCTTCGTCGGAAGAGCCTTGACGTAATTTAATAGTGGTCTGTCCAGCAGCTATTTCTTCTTCGATTTCTTGTGATGTCTGCCAAAAGAATAGATAAGGCGTAATAGTTGTACCTAGGATAGCGCAGATTATTAATATGGTACTTTTATTTAAGCTGAAATGAGGAATTAAGGCGTTTTTAGCAACAGTATTCCAGTCGGGATGGGCCAGAATAGCTGATAGTATATAGGCAAACAAAACTAGGGCTAGCCACTTTAAATAACGTGCGTATTTAACGTATGGCGTAAAAATCTGTAGAGCTAAGATAAGTAGGGCAAATGCTACCACAAGCAAAGAGAAAGGTACGTGCGGTTTAATCAGTTGGACAGCATTAGCCATGGCACCAATGTCGGCACCAATATTAAATGTATTGGCAATAAAAAGCAGTAATGTGCTGGCGTAAAGTACTTTCTTACCAAAGTGAACCTTAATGTTAGCGGCTAGGCCTCTACCAGTTACTAGGCCAATTCGAGCACACATTTCTTGTACGATAGCCATTAACGGAAAGGTAAAAATCGCTAGAGATAAAAGGCTAAAGCCATACTGAGCACCTGTTTGCGAATAGGTGGCTATGCCTGAGGGGTCATCATCAGAAGCGCCTGTTGTTAAACCAGGGCCAAGTAAATACCAAAAGTTTTTTGCCTTTTTAATTGGTTGTTTATTATTAAGCGGAATGTTTCTTGCAATTTTTTGACCACCTTCAATGCCTCTATCTAGGGCAACAGCCGGTGCTTCAATCGCTCTTTCAACAATTCTTTTTTTTGTCATTTTTCTAGGTTTCTCACCGTTTATAATAGCAAACTTAAATCATAAGTTATATAGCTTTATCAAAGAAGTTAATAATTGGGCCTAAAGCTGATTAAGATTAGCCTATTAAATGGCTAGCTATTTCGCTAACTTGGTCGCTTTAAGACACTAACCCCTTGTAATTAATGCTAAAATTAATCTAATATGGGTATCCCCGAAATAGAACTGATTGATGGTAATAGTATTCCCTCCATTGGCTTAGGCCTTTGGAAGGTGAAAGATAAACAACAATTTAGGGTTATGTTTGAAGCCGCATATCAAGCTGGTTACAGACATTTTGACGACGCTGAGGCTTACGCTAACGAACAGCTCCTTGGTTTAGGCTGGAAGAACTTAGGTTTAAAAAGAGAAAGCCTTTTTATAACCACTAAAAGCCTGGCCTTGCACTTCAACTACAAGTCAACCATTGATAGCTTTGAAGAATCTCTTAAAAAATTACAAACTGATCATGTAGATTTATTGTTGGTTCACTTCCCTGGTCCAACTTGGCTTAGACGAGATAAATGGCGAGCCATCGAAGATATTAAAAAAGCCGGTAAAGCTAGATCGATTGGTGTTAGTAATTATTATGTTAAGCATTTAAACCAACTCGAGTCGTACGCCAATGAAATGCCAGTAGTTAACCAGATAGAGATGCATGTTTTTAGACAGCAGCTTGAGATTAGACAATATTGCCAGAAAAATAATATACAAATTGAAGCATACTCGCCTATAGCTCACGCCCAAATCATGGATAACCCGGTTATTAAACAGCTTGCAGACAAGTATCAAAAGACTTATTCACAAATAATGTTGCGTTGGTGTATTGATCAACAAGCAATACCTCTACCAAAATCTGTTACTCCAAGTCGGATTCAAGAAAATATAGACATTTTTGATTTTAAACTTGACGACAAAGACTTAGAAAGACTTAAGGCACTAGATATTAACCATAAATCACTCTGGCGGAGTTCTTTATCTGGATAGACTATATTTGTTTGTAAAGCCTGATATTAGAAATCAAGCAAGGGTACTCATCGGAGTTTGAGCCTAATTTCTGGTAGCTTAAACGGGTAAACTTGGGTAATCTATTTTCTAATAGCTTTATTATGATCTATCCAAGCCTCAGATAATATTACTAAAACGGTAGATCAACAATCTTTGTACATGTGTTCAGACGCATATTGGACTCTCTTAACTAAAGTGAGTAGTATTTTCAATACAGCTTAGGTACAACAACTCATTTTTGTTATATCCCTAGTAAACGATACGGCTGCTAATTTAATTGCCTCTGATAAAGTTGGGAATACTGGCAACATATCATCAATGTCATCAATGGTATTTTTGTTCTTTATGAGCACCATTGCTTGAGCGATAAGATCACCTGCATTAGGAGCTAAAATATGTACCCCCATAATGACTTTAGTCTCAGGGTGGATGGCTATTTTAATAACTCCTTCAGTTCGCTTGGTGATCAAGGCTTTCGGTAACTTGTCAAAGGTCACACTACGACAAGCACAGACCTTTAGCTCGGCCATTTGCTCTTCTTCGGTATAACCAACACTCGCTAATTGCGGGTCTGTAAAAACCGTCCAAGGCACACTTTGGTAGTCAATTGACTTAGTCGCACCGCTTAAAGCATTTTCGGCCGCATAGGTACCTTCACGCCCAGCTGTTGTTTCTAGTCTAAGTGGCAAATTGGTTACGTCACCAACTGCGTAGATATGGGGTTGTGTAGTTTGCAGATTAGGTTGCGTAACAATTGCCTGTTTATCGTTTATCTCAACTCCTGCCTGATTAAGGTTTAACCCTTCCGTATTGGGAACTTTACCTGCAGCCAACAGTATTTCGTCAACTTCAACGGCTGCTTCGCCAGCTTCACCGCTATAAAAGACTGTCTTCGCTCCATTTTCAGCAACCACTTTAGTTAATTGAACGCTAGTTTTAATAACGATTCCTTCTTTGGCCAGTATTTGTTGCAAATGTTCAGTTAATATAGGCTCTGCCCTTGGCATTATACTGGTTGCTCGTTGCAAAATGGTTACTTGACTACCAAATCTAGCATATAACTGGCTCAATTCCAGGCCGACAGGGCCTGCACCAATAACTGCCAGTCTCTTTGGTACTGTTTTAAGTTGCATAACGTCAATATGGGTTATGTAGCCAGCCTCAGTTAGTCCTTCAACACTTGGAACAATAGCTCTAGAACCAGTAGCTATAATAAACTTATCCGCTTCCAACTGTTGCTCGCCTACTTTTACCATATTAGTGGACGCAAAAGCTGCTCTGCCTTCTATAAAGGTTACGCTAGCTAGACTTTTAAGCACTTGTTCATACTTTTCGTTTCTTAATGTTTCTACCAGTGTTAGCTCATCTGCTACCACCGATGCATAATCAGCTTTGCCGACAGTCAATTCAATGCCTGGTACGTTATGATGCTTAGCGGTATGTACTAGCTCAGCAGCGTGCAACAATGTTTTAGACGGCACACAACCAACGTTGACACACGTACCCCCAAGCGGTAAGCCGGAGTTAATAATTGCGGTTTTGGCGCCAAGTTCATCAGCCTTAATGGCTGCAGCAAATGCCCCAGCTCCACCTCCAATAATAATTAGATCGTACTTTTCCATAATATTTTATCCTTTCATTTTTCTCTTATTAATGCTTTGTTCCTCTATTGATATTTTTAACAGCAATTTAATATGTAATTAATTGAATTTAAAAGTTGTTTATCCCCTTGTTGTAAGTTGTAAAGGAATGCAGCAGGAGCAGTTTGAAGTCTTAAATTGTTTGGGAAAGTACATAAACTGATTGCTGTTTGATAGTCAGTTTGAGCCTTTTCCCAAGAAGCTTGAGCAGCAAGGTTGGGAATGCTAGGTATTGTCTCTGCCTCTAATAGGCTGTTATTTAATTTTTGGCACGAGTTACTTAATGAGACTGAATTATTATCTGTTGTAATACTAGCTTGAGCCGCTTTTGAGAGTTCAAGTATATTACTTTGCAGTTGGTGGTATTGAAAAAACCAATTATTAACATTTAACGCGTTATCGCTATTGCCAACCGCAATTTTATTATGGCCAATATTGTTATCTAGCCTGCCACTAGCTAGGTCACTAACACTAAGATAGCTAAAGTAGAATAGGCCCGTGATTATTAAAAGTAAAAATAGTGGTATACCTGCAAAGCGTTTTGATGCATAATACTTCTTCATCATATTTGCCTTAATGGTGCCCTTTAATTTGACAGCTGGGGCAATTAACTATTTGATGAACACTGATCAAAAAGGCATAAATTAAAATAAGTAATGATGCTAGCAAAATCAATGGTTCATGCGTAGCGATAAAGCCTTGAACGCCCATTAAAAAAGTAGCATTAGGTAAAATAGCGGCTATGAAAGCAACTATTGAAGGCAAGATAAAGCTACAACAAAGTAAAGAACCAAGTAGCCCCCCTATGCCTCCTGCAATAGTTCCGGCAGAATGAGTACGTTGACCGCTAGCCTTAAGTTTAAAGTTCATTGGTACGATTAAAGACAGCAGCCCCGCCATTATAAAGGCAAAGATAGCTAACTGGAATGACAGATAGTTAAGATTAGCAAGGCTAATTTGTCCACCTGTATTATTTGCCGGCAGGATGATTAGGTATAGAAAAAACACAATAATAAAAGTAGATGCGCCGATTAGATAGTATTTTCTGTCTGTGAAAGTAAAGTAAATAGCTGATTGGGCTCTAGTAAACCAATTCATTTATGCACTCCTGGCAAACTGTAAAATAGTGTTTATGGTTGCAGAGGGAGTCGAGTTGATAGTTTTTATAACTCCATTAGTATTAATCAAATAGTAAATATCTGGGGCATTGTCAGGATTATAGCTAGAAGTTAAAGACTGACTAGCTTGCCCAAAATAGAAATTGGTTGGCAAAGGTTTATCTGTGGTTGTAGCAATAAATTGCTGCATTGATGGTCCTGAGTATCCAGCATCTTGGTATGTCTCAAGTGTCACTATATTTAGACCGTCTTTTTGGAGGGTAGAAGCATTACTAATTAGCGTCTTTAAACTTGCCTG
>DAHWAT010000013.1 GCA_027327085.1 Candidatus Saccharimonadota bacterium | reverse complement strand
CTGGTGCCAATCGCAAAGCTTAAAACGATTATCAGGCCATGCTTAAACGGCGGCCCTATCAGCTGAGGAAAGTAATGCTTACTAGTTAAATGTATAGTAGCTTGGTGTGGCAAACTATTTAAGACTTTTGGTCCTAGAAGCGTTTTGAGCGGGTTATAGCCTAAGAAAGCAGCAAATAGATAACTAATTGCCGGTAAGTGAGATAAGGAGCTAGCTATATGACTAGAAACATGATTGCTAATTAGGCCATGGTATAGTGCTCCGGGAATTGAGGCGGTTAAGCCAACGATCATTAAGCTAAAAAAGATACCTATAGACAGAGGCATACCTACATTCATGAAAGTGGCTCTCATACCACTAGCTGCACCCCTAAATTCTGCCGGTACAGAGTTCATGATTCCGGCCGTGTTGGGTGAACTAAATAGGCCAAAGGCGATGCCATTGAGCAACAAAACAAGAGCGAATAAAAGATAAGGAAAATTAACCGGTAGTAGCATCATTAAACCAAAGCTGATAGCCGCGAGGATCATACCACCCGTAGCAAACGGCCTAGCGCCATATTTATCCGATAGCATACCGGATACTGGCCCAGCAATTAAAAAGCCTAGAGTTGTTGGCAACATGTAAATGCCTGCCCACAGAGGTGTTTTGGTAAAGTCATAGCCATGCAATGGCAACCAAATACCCTGCAACCACATAATTAACATGAACTGGAGCCCGCCTCTACCCATTGCCGACATTAGACTGGCTATGTTGCCAGCCGTAAAAGCTCTAATTTCAAATAAATTAAGATTAAACATTGGCTGTTTAACTCTTTTTTCAACTAAAACAAAAATTCCCATAATGATTAAACCCAAACCGATTAAGCTAAGCACCAGGGGGTTGCTCCATCCCATTGGACTATGGCCGTATGGTCTAATGCCATAGGTTATACCAATTAAAATCATGCCCAGTCCTAGAGCAAACGAAATATTACCTAACCAATCTAGTTTAGCCGGATGAAAAATATCAATTTCTTTTAAGGCAATATAAGACCAAATGAAGCCAATAATACCAATCTGTACATTAAACAAAAACACCCAACGCCAGGACAGCTGAGACAAAAGGCCACCTACTAAAATGCCAACAAATGATCCGCCTAGTGCCGCTATCTGATTTATGCCTAGAGCCATGCCTCTTTGGTTGGTTGGGAAAGCATCGGTTAAGATAGCTGCGGAATTAGCCATTAGTAAGGCTCCGCCGATGGCTTGAATCATACGAGCAATAATAATTTCCAGTGCACCTGCATCGCCATGACTCCAGGTAAGAGAGGCTACTAGAGCGCCAACCGTGAAGATTAAAAAGCCCAAGTTATACATTTTTACCCTACCAAACATATCGCCTAGTCTACCCAAAGTCACTACAAAAATGGCTGTGACTAACATATAGCCGAGCAGTATCCAAAGTAAATAGGAAAAACTACTGGGGTTAAGCGGATTAATATGAATACCGCGAAAGATAACCGGCAAAGCAATAATTAAACTGGTGGCGTTAAGCGTTGCCATGAGCATGCCAAGCGTTGTGTTAGATAGAGCTACCCATTTATAGTGAGGACTGGTTGTTTGAGTATGACTTAGTAGCTTAGATATCATAGGTGATTCCCTCCAGTTTATTTTTAATTTGTAAGGTTCGCTTATTGGTCATAGCTTTTAGCCTCTACCTAAATCTTATAGGACTGGTTCGGGCTCGGCGGTCGTAGTTCTTAGGGGCACTTCTCTTAGGAATAAGGCGGCAATAAAGGCTAAAGCTAGTACCGGTAAGGCATACAGAAAAAGATCTCGGAAAGATAGGGCAAAAGCTTCTAAAATGTCATGACTAACACTTGGCGGTAATTTGCTAAGGCCGGCCGGTGATATACCTGACAGAACGCTACTAGATAACTGTGATGAATGGGAGCTAAAGCTTGGCAGCAACTGCTTGAGGTGCACCGTTAAGCGAATGGTTAAGATTGATCCAAAGATTGCTCCGCCTAGTGAACTACCTATGCTCCTAAAGAAAGTCACGGTACCGGTGGCCACGCCAAGTTCATCGGTTTTAACTGAATTTTGGACGGCTAAAGTCATTATCTGCATAAAAGAACCAATACCTAAGCCAATAATGAGCATCCACAGGCTAAGCGTTAGTTGAGGAGTGGTTAAGCTAACATGGCTATATAGCCAAACGCCTAATGCGGTAACAGCAGTCCCTATAATCGGGAAAGCACGGTAATGACCAATTTTGGCTATAATTTGGCCGCTACCAATCATCGATATTAGCATGCCTACCATTAGAGGTAACATAAACAGGCCAGACTTTACAGCTGAATAGCCACGCACTATTTGCTGGTATTCCGGTATAAATAGAATGGTTGCGAATAAAGCCACTCCTGCCAGTAATGACAGTACGGATGATACGCTAAAGATATCGCTGCGGAAAAGATGTGTCGGCAGCATAGCTCTAGTAGTCGGTTGCTTTTGTTCCCAAGCAATTAACAGTGCAGTCATGATGACGCTGCCAGCCAGCAGACTTATGATTAAACTACTGCCCCAGGGATGACTAACGCCGCCCCATATAGTAGCTAGTAGTAGCGGAACCGTAGCTAGGGTTAGAAGTGCAGCTCCAGTGTAATCAATTTTGATTTTTTTCTGCTTTTTAACCGGAGCCAAATGTAGTCGTCTAGCAATAGCATATAAGGCCACAATGCCAATAGGTAGGTTGACATAAAAGACCCAGCGCCACGATAAGCTATCCGTAAAAAAGCCACCCAGTAAGGGGCCTACTACACTGGCAAGAGCAAATACTCCAGCGAAGTAGCCTAAGTACTTACCGCGCTGCCGTGGGGGGACTATCTCTCCGACGATAGCTTGTGATAAACTCATCAGCCCACCCGCGCCAAAGCCTTGGAGGGCTCTAAAGAAAACCAATTGATTCATTGTCTGGGATAAGCCGGATAAGGCTGAACCGACTAAAAATAAAACGATAGCAAACTGAAAAATTTTCTTACGGCCAAATTGATCACCTACTTTTCCATAGAGTGGTGTTGATATAGCCGAAGTCATTAGATAAGCGGTAGCTACCCAGGATAACTTGCTCAGGCCATGTAAGTCGGTAGCGATTCTAGGTAGCGCCGTTGCGACAATTGTTTGATCGAGCGCCGCTAGTAGCATGGCTAGCATTAAAGCCACAATTATAACCATAATTTCTTCATGACTTCTTTGTTTTAAGCCCACACTATTAGTATCTAGATTGTTTGTTGACATACTTCCCTTTTAATTAATTATGGTTTTGTTTAGCGTGATTAAGCTGCTTGAGCATATTAGTAACGTAAGTTTCCATCCCATCAGGCTTAATTAAGACAATGCCTTCTTTACTCGGGTGCAGCATAACTAGTAACTTATCGCCGCTGTTTAAGTTAATAGTAGCACGAGCATTTGAGGGAATGACTACTTGTCCCTTGTCGTTGACAGTCACAATGTCCATAAACATTGTTTCCTTTTTACTACTTTTACTACTATTCATATATTTATGATATATAAGTTTTTTAGAATTGGCAACCCTTTTTTAGTAATAATTTTTTAGAATTTTGCTTAATTGATTGCTTTTTTAGCGCAAGTGAGAGTGATCGTTAAAGGCTGCAAGATCCCAACTTATTTGGTTTTCTAAATTTTTTGACATAGTTAAAATAGTGACGCCTGTATTATGAGTTTGGATTTGCTCTTGAAACTTTTGTAACAACTTAGGCTTTATTGTTTCCCCTAAAATTACCCTAGCTATAATCGTTCGTAGAAAAAAGCCGTGTGTTACCACTGCAATATTTTTGCCATTTAAAGCTTGTAAATAATTTAGTGCTTTTTCAGTGCGGTCTAATAGCTGATTATAGCTTTCGCCTTCCCCTTTGATATCTTTTTGGCTGTAAAGCCTTTTTTGCCATTGCTGCCAAGCGGCGTAGGCAATTTTATCTTGGTAGGCTTTGCCGCTAAGCGATTGTGGCATCAAACACTCGACAAACAAATCGCTAAATATAATTGGCAGGTTGACTGCCCGACCAATAATTTCGGAGGTTTGTTGAGCTCTTAAAAAGGGACTAGAAATTAGGCTATCTAATCGGGTATCACTTAAACGGCTGGCGATCAGCTCGGCTTGAGCTAGGCCTGTCTGACTAAGTCTTGCATCATTAGCCTGAAATATTGGCTTTCTATTATGCAAACTTTCGCCATGCCTAATCAAGTACACTTTCTTAAGGATGACTTTGTCTGCCATAGGTATAGCATAACTTATTAAGTAAATAATCTAATAATAGTGGCGGCTTCAGTAATTGTTGGTAGCAATGCCTGAAGACGACCGAAGCTAAAATTATAAAAAGTTACATAATGTACAACAACTTTTCTAAAGGGTTTATGGTGGATAAAGCTTAGTCTCAAACTGTTTATGTTTAAATAATATTATTTTAATAATGTAAATATTAGTTTAATATATGCATCAAATATAAAAAGCGAATTTAAACAATTTATAATCTATTAATTAATATTAGGGAGGAAATACAATGACTCAATCAAGTCAAATGTATCCAAATGCAATGGCGCTAACATTAGCATCATTCTTTTTAGGTGGGGCTGTAACAGTTATCGCTACAGTTGTAATAGTCGGTGGCATAATTCGTAATGATGCCAGTCAACTTAACGCAAGTACTATTCAAGAGTTGTCTCACATTTTACCAACAGCTAACTTGAACGGCGCAAGTAATAGCACTAATACTGCTAGCACTAACAGTTCTACTTGCTCTCAACCTAATAATCAGACTAACTCTGTTGGTGGCAGTGGTACCACTACTGGCAGCACTACTAGTGGTTCAACTACTAGCGAACCAAGCTTTGATTCAGATATGACTACGGTTCCTACATATAACGATAGTTATAATACCGAAACCAATACTTCTACTACCAATAACACCAATACTTACACTAATAGTTACAATACTAGCGGTAGCAATATTAGCACTACTACTTCAACCCAGAATTCCAACAATGGCAACGGTAGCCAAAATGGCAATACAACTAATTCTAAAAATAACAATGGTAATACTGCCAATGCCAACAATGGTAATACTGTAAATTCTAATAACGGAAATGGTTCAAACAACGATAATCACTCCAACAATGGCAATGGCTCCGGTGACGGCAACAATGCGGGCAATAACAGTAAGAATAATAACAATAACGGCGGTAACGGTGCCAACAACGGCAATAACTCTGGCAACGGCAACAATGCTAATAACGGGAACAACTCCAACAATGGTGGAAACAACTCAAGCAATGGTGATAATGCCAACAATGGCAACAACGCCAATAATGGAGGCAATAACTCGAGTAACGGTGATAATTCCAACAATGGCGGAAACAATTCGAGCAATGGCAACAATGCTAACAACGACAATAACTCGAGCAACGGCGATAATTCCAACAATGGTAACAACTCCAGTAACGGAATTAGCTAAATAAACATAAACATAAACTAATCTAAGAGAGGCCTTAATGCCTCTCTTTTTTATGTAGTTGTGTTTAAGACGTTTTTAAATATTTTTAGGTCTTGGCTTAATCGAATTGATGAAGTAAAATAGGTTAAGCGAAATAAGCTAGAAGTATTTACTAATCTGATCGAAACGCTGGATTGACCATTCAGCCATTATGATCGAGCTAGCAAGTACTTAAAGAAATATTTTCGCAATTTTTAATATTTAACCTTTCAAGGAGGCTATTCTTGAACGTTAATTTAGAAATTGAGAAGCGAAACCGTACTCAATTAAGAATCCCATTACTGGCTGCTTTAGCGGTTATGGTTCCCTACCAGGCTCAAGTCAAACATGATCATCGACCTAGTTTGGCTACCCCACCGGCTGTCCCTTTTGTACCTAATTTTAGGCAAGAGGTGCTTCAGCGTAATACTGATTTAATCAGGTTTGTTTTGCCAAAGCCGACTCACGAAAAACCATTGAAACCAAAACATGAATCTTTAAAGCGTTATGCTGCAAGTTTAATCATCCCTTCGGTTTATAAAATGTGGTTGCATACCGGTATGTGCGAAACGCATCTCAATTTCAAGGCTCAAGGCCCTACCTATGAAGGTGCTTTCGGTATTTATTACCAGAACTGGGACCATTATGGTGGATTACAATTTGCATCTAACGCCGGTAATGCTACTCCTGCAGAACAGATGTTAGTCGGTAGTCGGATTTTATATAATCAACAGAAGCAATTTAATATAACGCTACAACAGTGGGTAGATAATGGTGGCACCAGATTCAGTTTGTCGCCAGACTTAGCTAGTAGAGATCAAAAAATGATTATTGAGGAAGCTATTGCTAAAAATGTGCCCGATCAGCATGGTTGTAACCCGGCTGGCTGGTAAATAAGAGATTGTATCTAGTCTTGGTTGACGCTGAAACTGGCTCCGTCACTACCAATACTGGAAGGCGTAGCTATAGGTTGACCACTGCTGTTGACTAAGGTGATTGACTGAGCATTGGCAGTATCGAGGTTAAGAGTTGTGCCATTGGACACGGTCGTCGCATTCGTGAATGAAGCAGTTTTAAAGTTATCTAGTGGGATTAATTGGCCATTGGAATAGCTAGGGTCTTCTTCGATCCATTCTGCCGATGAATTTGACGAGCTATAACTAACCTGTTCTGTAAAAGTCTGGTTTTTAGTGGTGTCGGTAATGGTCATATCCCATAAGCTTGCGGATACTTCACTTAAACTGGCAGTCATTTGATCACCTGGGCTGACGTTAATACTTGAGATATCGATTGAAGCATTAGGTAAAAGTTCATAAAAAGCAGAAGCGCTGACTTGACCACTCGCTGATACGGCATTATCTGTACCGATTTGGATTAGGTCTGATGTGGTAACACCACCTATACCGATCCAAGTAGCGTCTGCCGACATAGTACTTCCATTGCCGGTTGGGCTAGTTGCAGTCCAAGAGCTGGAAATTTCGGTGAAGCTTCCGTTAACAGCCAGGTAACCCGACCAATTAGTCGATGTATAAGATGTAGTTGTGGAGGTTGAAGAGCTGGGTGTTGGTGAGCTAGGTGTCGGTGAGCTAGTGGTGGTTGGTGCAGTAGAACTTGTCGATGGTGTAGTGGTTGAAGTTGGTGTTAAGCCGCTGACACTACTGGAAGGAGCTGGTTTTACAACTGGCTCTACTTTAGGCTGAGGCGCAGGAGTTATACTTACCGGAGTTGGAGTTGTAACGGCTGGTGCCGGAGTTGTGACCACAGTTGCAGGCTTTGGCGCTGGTGTCGGAGTTGCAATTTTTTTAACCGGCTTAAGAGTGGGTTTATGTTGGCTGGATGTGACTTTTAGGTGCTGGGTTGGCGGAGTCAGTGCCACAACCAAGCCAAAACCAACAATAGCAAAGGCTAGGATGATATATTCCACTAGCCGGTAGGATTTTATCGAAAAATGTTTTTTAATTGTGTTGATAATTTTGTTTTTAGTTGGCATAACTATTTTATCAAAAAATGTCCAGTTCTGGTAGAATGTGTTTAGGCAATGGAACATTTTTTAATCTCACAGATTAGCAAGCATGGTTATCTAGCAATATTTTTGTTGATGGTGCTGGAATCAGCCTGCATCCCTATACCGAGTGAAGCGATCATGCTCTTTGGTGGGGCTTTAGCCTCTGGGGCAGTTATTTCCGGTGTCGTACTACACCTTAGTATTTTTAAGGTAGCCATCCTGGGGGCCATTGGTAATCTTGTTGGGGCCTTAATCGCTTACGCAGTTGGACGAACAGGCGGACGAGTTATAGTAGATAAATGGGGTAAATACTTATTAATTCGTCATCATGACCTAGATAAAGCGGAATATTTCTTTGAGCATCGTGGGCAGCTAGCGGTTTTAATAGGTAGAATTTTGCCAGTAGTTAGAACCTTTATAAGTTTTCCGGCCGGTACGGCAGAGATGCCACTTCTAAGGTTTAGTCTGCTGACATTAGCCGGCAGTTTACCGTGGACTTTTGGCCTAGCTTATTTGGGCAAAGCTTTAGCTAAGAATTGGACAAGTATATCTAGATTGTCTACGCCAGTAAGCGTCGTTATCGCTGTTATTTTACTAGCTTGGTTTAGCAAATGGTATATCAAGCGTCGTGAGCAGTTTAGATCAAAGACTCAAGCCTGAAGTTTAAGCCGTTAGTTATTCTTAAAATACTTTTTAGCTATGAAAATAGTTAGATAATAACCAGCAATAGCACCGACTACTCCGAAAAACCACCCGCCTATAATATCTAGGGGTGAATGAACTCGAGCTAGGACCCTAGCCACTCCGACTAAAATGGTTAATAACAGCATCAAGGCTGCAGCCTTTTTGTTATAAAAGTAGGTACTTGCCGTTAAGGTCATTGTTAGCAAGGCATGGTCGGACGGGAAGCCGTTATCGGCAGCGTGAGGGATTAGGGGCTTGATGTGATCGACTACAAAAGGTCTTGGATCGTAATATAATTGGCCGGCTATTCTGGATAGAATAAAGGCAATAATACCGGCAAGGACAGTGCTCGCGAAAAAGTATTTTTTAGTTTTTAAGTCTTTAGGCAACCAGGCTAACCCTAAAAAGATAATTACAACTACAAAAAGATAGTTGGCACAAAAAATAATTATAGAATCCATAGAATCTATTATAGCGCAAATTAAAATTAGCTATACTGTAAATCTATGGCCTTTAACCATTACGTCAAAATTCGAAGCATTCTCAATGATCAGCCACTTGGCTGGTATATAAAGCGGGTTGATCAGCCAACTAAAGCTTTAAACTTCAAAGGAGAAATTGTGCACTTTGACCATTACTACCGAATTTATGATCAATATGATCAGCCAATTAAATATGCGAAATTTCAGCAACTTGATCGTTTGGCCAGTATTTTAGGCCAACCAGTAGAGGCTTTGCCTATCAAAGAGGACTAGCCTTTTTTGGGGAAAGGTACAATTAAGCTAGTAGTCTTTTTGTATGTTTGGTAGGCCTTGTCTTTACCCCAGCGTGCATCGGCGGCCTTTTCTAGCGGCGGGACGCCACTTATGAACAGTAATAATATACTGATAAAAACAGGGCTAACTAGCCCAATTAATTTTTCAACTAGGTTTAAGTTGGGTTCTAAATACAAATACAGACCAAGCCAAACAGCTATTTCGCCAAAATAGTTGGGGTGTCTTGAATAGTGCCATATACCGCTATCAATCCACTTATTTTTATTGACGAGTAAGTTATGGAAACGACATTTTTGGATATCGGCTATTGCTTCAATGACTAAACCTATTAGCCAGATAATTAGACCGATTAAAGACAATATGTAAAACTGGTGATGTCGCCTGACGCTGAAGGCATATGGTAGTAGTAATAGCCAGGCTGTCAGGGCTTGAGCTACCCAAAATTTACCAAAACGCCAAAAATTATTACGAATATCATCAAAGCGTCGATCAAAACCGACCTTTAGTACTCTATAAAGCAGAAAGCTACCGATTCTTATAGCCCAAACAGCTACCATAAAAAAACCAATTAAACTAAAGTAGCTAAACTGTTTAGCTTCGATCAATAAGAATAAACCTAAACCAAAGAAGCTGACTGCATAACTGATATCGGTTAATTTATCAGACTGTTGTTTAAACGCTACTACAAACATCAAAATGTTAATAACTAGGACTATCACTAATGACCAAACAAGCAAACTCAGCATAGTCTTAAATATAGCAGATATTTTTAATAATACTTAATTTTTAGGAGAGATAATCGGGGCTTGATGCATAAACCGTTTATGCTCAAGCATATCTAAAACAGCTTGGGCTACTTCAGCTCTAGCAACTATTAATTTTGCCGGTCCATTTAAAGTTAGTTTAAATTCTCCTAGACTAGTGTTTTGTAGTTTTAACACCCTCAAAACTGTCCAGTCGCTGTCACTATTTTTGATGACTTCAACATGCTGAAGCCCGTCATTAATACGTTTAGGATCGATTAGTCTAATTGTAGAATTTAAAAAACGATCAATTAGTGTAATCTTGTCATTTGGAAATCTAACACCCGTGCCAGTTAAGCTGACAAGTCGCTTAATATTATTCTTGGCCATGACTTCAACTAAAACTTCAGTTGTTTTAGTTTGGATGTTTTGGTCTGAGTTTTTAGTATGGCCTATAAAACTAACAACGGCCTCTTGGTCTTTCAATAGTTTATTAATATAAGCCCTGTCACTAGCGTCACCTTTTAGTATGCTTAAGTTAGGATGGGGCTTTAGGTTATTTGAATTGTGGACGTTAGCATTTATTAGGTGTCCGGCTTGTAAAGCCTGGGCTACAAAAGCTTGACCGGTTCGACCATTTGCGGCAATCACAGCTATTTTCATATTTACTTAAATATAGCATAGCTTGGCTTAAATGATTGACGAAGTAACTCTAAAGTTAAATGCCCAGATCTAGTGCGGCAATAGTTTTAGCAATCACATCTTGGCTAAGATGGGGTCTTTGATGTAAGTAGATCGCTAGACGGTAAATCTTTTCAGTGCGCTTAAAATTGTCATACCACGATTCTGGAGACAAGCTATGGGCGTTATTTGCCATTGTTTGTCTTAATTTTTGGTCATGGACTAATTTTTCGACTGCAGCAACAAGTGTAGGCCCAGAATCATATTTCAGGCCGACAACTCCCTCTTCGACAAGATCGACAAACGCTCCGCTATTTGGTGCTACAACCGGCAAGCTGGAGGCATAGCCTTCAAACAAGACTTGAGAATAGGATTCCGTATCACTTGTTAGTACTAAAATATCTCCGTTAGCATAAGCATTAGCCAAGTCTTTGTCTCTGAGCATGCCGGTAAATACGGCATTAGGCAGTAGTTTTTCGAGTTTTTGTCTCTCTGGCCCGTCACCGACTATAACTAGCTTTGTTTTGGGCAAGTTGGCAATGTGCTTTAGCTTTTCTAAAGACTTTTCGCTTGACAGGCGGCCGGGTACTAAAAGAACTATTTCGCTTGGCTTTACTCCCCAGCTTTGTCTTTGGCTTTTAGCTTCTTTAAGTTCGCGGCGACTACGGCTAAAGGCTGGATTGATGCCGTTTGCTAGGCGAACTAATTTGTTTTTAGAGATACCCCTTTCTAAAATATAACGATCCATGGCAGGAGATGGTGAGAAATTAATATCGGCTTTGGAGTGCATGGTTTTCTCTTGTTTTATGACGAAATTATCTACAAGGGGAGCTGCTATTTTAAGTAAGCCGGGGATTTGATGTCGGTTAGCTACAGTTGTAATTGTGCTTCTAGCAATATCCCGGTTAAATGACTGTGCGCCGGCAACGATTGGTTTATCCATCTTGTAGGCCATGTCGATTAGGCTACCTGCTAAAAAGAAACTATTGAACGGTCCGCGCATAGGTGTTGCAGCATGGAAGATATCGATTTTTTTGGGGTCAACACCATTTGAACGTAATTTTTTGTCTATTACTTTAGGAAATTGCAGTACGCTTAATTCAAACTCAGTGATTTTTATGAATGAAGTGTCAATGACTTTAGCGCCGCCTAAGTCACCGAATTTAGAGCTATCTTTATTTGGTAAAATAATCGTTAAACTATGCCCAGCCTCTGCAAAAAAAGGCGCTAGGTGCATGAGTTTGTTCATTGGGCCAGAGATAACTGATGTCTCACTGCCTAAGACAATATTAAGTTTTTCGGGCTGATCTTTAAAAAGTTCTTCAGGGGTTAAAGAGGTTTCTATAGTTTCAGGATTAGGACTTGTTCGGGATTTCATTGCTAGCTTAATATGGCAAAATAACGCTAATCAGTCAAATTTATTTACGTCTTTTAAATAAGCTAACTCTAAAGTTTAGATTACCCCTTAACCTATTTTCTGCCTTTTTCTTTTAATCGGGTCTAATTCTTTTTTACGAAGACGTAAATTACTGGGAGTTACTTCAAGCAGCTCATCATTTTCCAGAAAATCTAAACATTGTTCGAGACTTAAGATAGTCGGAGGTGTTAGCTGAACTATTCCGTCAGAAGAGGAGGAACGCATGTTGGTCAGGTGCTTGGCCTTACAAACATTAATTTCTAAATCCTCTTGGCGATTACTGAGGCCAATGACTTGACCGGCATAGACTTTTTCGGCTGGACCGACAAATAAGACTCCGCGAGCCTCAGCATTTTGTAAGGAATATGGGGTGGTTGTGCCGGTGTCAAAGGAGATTAGAGCTCCATTACGCATTTGGTTTAAAGCCGGCCCGATAGCTTTATAGCCGATCACTAAACTATTCATAACTACTGTACCCTTAGTGCTGGTTAAAAGGCTACTACGCATGCCTAGTAAATTTCTAGTTGGCATTTCATAGATTAACTTAGAAACGCCCTTTGGGCTACTAAACTGGTCTTTTAAAGTGGCTCGACGTTGGCCAAACTCCATCTGAATTGTGCCAACATATTCGGCTGGTACTTCTATGATAACTTCTTCGATTGGCTCAACGGTTTGCTTATTTTCTTCGTGAGTGACTACTTGTGGACGACCAACTTCAAATTCGTAGCCTTCCCTTCTCATAGTTTCAATCAGAACACTTAAATGTAACTCGCCCCTTCCGGCAACGGTAAAGCCAATACCGCTTTCTTCGACTTCTAGACCTACATTTGTTTCAACTTCCTTATTTAAGCGATCAGCGATTTGTCTTGAAGTGCTGAACTGTGCTTCTTGTCCCTTAAACGGGCTGGTATTGGGACCTAGGAAAATACGCAAAGTTGGGGCTTCTACTTCAATCGTTGGTAGGGCTTCGGGTTGATCTGCATCGGCAATGGTATCACCTATTTGTGCTTCAGCTATCCCAGTAAGTTGAACTATATCGCCGGCTACGCCTAAGCTTACTGCAAATTTATTAAGACCATGGCTCATGTAAACACTATCTACCTTAGTTTTAACTACGGAACCATCTTTTTTACATAAGGCTACTGTTTGATTGGCCGAAATTTTACCTTGGGTGATGCGCCCAATCGCGTATTTACCCTTAAAGCTATCATAAGACAAAGCTGCTATTAACATCTGAAAAGGTTTGTCTAGATCGACCTTTGGAGCAGGCACATGAGTTTTAATGGCATCAAAAATAGGTTCTAGGCTGGCAGCTGCATTGATATTATCAGGTAGGCTCTGCCAAGCCTTACCTTCTCGACCGATCGCATAGTAGATTGGATAATGTAGCTGATCTTCATGTAAGGCCAGTTCCAAAAAGAGGTCTGCCAGCTCATCCTCGACTTCTTTTATGCGTGAACCGGGTTTATCTATTTTATTAATGATAACGATTGGTTTTATATTGGCGCTCAAGGCTTTACTCAGCACAAATTTTGTTTGCGGCATCGGTCCTTCTTGAGCATCGACCACTAAAAGACAGCCATCAGCTAGATTAAGAGTGCGTTCAACTTCGCCACTGAAGTCGGCATGTCCAGGCGTGTCAATAATATTGATGCGGTAATCGTTATGTTGTACGGCTGTTACTTTGGCGGTTATAGTAATGCCCCGTTCCTTTTCTTGGTCACCAGAGTCCATAATAAGATCCATGCTCATCTCCGCCTGGTTCTCCCTAAAGGTTTGTGATTGCTTGAGTAGACCATCAACCAAGGTTGTTTTGCCATGATCAACATGAGCAATAATGGCAATATTACGAATTTTGGTTGGGTCTTGTTGCGGCTGCATAAATAAAAAAAGCGCTTTGTTAAACCAGCGCTAGCTTTCCTAATTGGTTATTATAGCAAGCCTGCTGCTTTTTTACCACTTTAAGCTCTAGACATTTTCGCTATCTTCAGATATAATAGGGGCTATTGTTTTTGATGAATCCGGGTTAGTTATGATTTTCTCGATTTCAGCAATCGCAGTAAAGATTAACTAAATAAAGGATTCTTTTTTTATGCCTCAACCAACTAAAAAATATTATGGCAGTAGTTTTTCTACTCGACGCCAACAGCCAAGACGTTCTTACTCTCAAAGAAAAACCAATGATCGTCGTTATAAAAAGGATTATATCGATCCCAGAAAGTTCGTTAAAGTTGCTAAGATTACCCAAACAGAAACTTATTCACCGGAGCATAGTTTCAATGATTTTAACGTCAATCATTTAATTAAGCAAAACTTGCTTAATAAAGGCTTCATTAGCCCCTCGCCGATTCAAGATAAGACAATTGCGCCCATTATAGATGGTAAGGATGTTATTGGCTTAGCCGATACCGGCACTGGTAAGACGGCGGCATTTGCCATACCCCTACTTGATAAAATTATGCTTAAAAACGTTCGTCTTCTAGTAATTGCGCCAACCCGTGAACTCGCACAACAAATTGATGAAGAATTTCGTTGGATCGCTAAAGGGAGCAATTTAAATAGCGCTATTTTAATTGGCGGGACCAATATAGGCGGTCAATTAAGGGATTTACGCCGGCAACCTCAGATTGTGATTGGTACGCCTGGGCGGATTAAAGATCATTTTGAAAGAGGCAGCCTTAATTTAGCTAGCTTTAGTTTAGTAGTCTTAGACGAAGTCGACAGAATGCTTGATATGGGATTCATCAATGACGTTAAAGCGATTTTAAACCAGCTATCGCCGGTTCGCCAATCTCTGTTTTTTTCGGCTACTTTAGCCCAGCCTATCA
>DAHWAT010000012.1 GCA_027327085.1 Candidatus Saccharimonadota bacterium | reverse complement strand
ATTATGGTAATATGCGCTTTGATGTTAATGTCAGCGTAAGTAAAAATGATTCACTTGGCACCAGGACAGAAACCAAAAATCTTAACAGTTTTCGCAGCGTTGAGCGAGCGATTGACTATGAAGTCGATAGGCAGATAGATTTAATCGAAAAGGGCAGTCAAGTGGTTCAAGAAACCAGAGGCTGGGACGAAGCAAAGCAGAAGTCCTTTAGTCAACGCACTAAAGAGAATGCCGACGATTATCGCTATATGCCCGATCCAGATATCCCGCCGATTGTGCTAGAGGCTGACTGGGTACAAAAGATTAAAGCTGACATGCCTTTACTACCGGGGCAGTGGCGTGATAAACTTAAGTCCTTAAATTTAACCCAGCCTAGCATCGAGACCTTATTAGAAGCCGAAATTGATCATGCAGATATCGATTATCTTGAGCTGATTGCACAGTTTAACCAGCAACCACCACTGGCTAAATTTTTAGCCAATTGGTTTGTTAACCTGGAGATCCCCTTAAGAGTAAGCGGGACAAAGCTGCATCTTGCTAATCAGGATCGGGCTCAGGCTTACGAGGCGGTATATAAGTTATCGACGGCCGGTCTACTTAGCTCGACCAATGTAAAGGCACTGCTAAGTAGTCTATTGCAAGCCCAAAACTTACCAGACGACATTGAAGCTTACGCCGGCAATCAGGGACTGCTTCAGCTATCGGACCAGACGGCTTTAGAAGATATAGTCAAAGATGTTCTAGGGGCTAATCCCAAGGCCGCTAGTGATATTCAAAATGGTGAAACTAAAGCCATCGGCTTCTTGGTTGGGCAAGTGATGAAACAGAGCCAAGGCAAAGCCAACCCAGCCATTGCCGGTCAAATTATTAGAAAACAACTTGGCGTTTAGGGAGTAGTTAATTTAAACTAAAACAGCCTATGCATAAACCCGTTAGAAAAGCCGTAATCGCCGCAGCCGGTTTTGGCACGCGCTTTTTACCGCAAACCAAAGCCATGCCTAAAGAAATGTTACCACTGGTTGACAAACCAATTATCCAACACGTGGTAGAAGAGCTATGCCATGCCGGCATAACCGACATTGTCATTGTCACAGGCTATCACAAACGAACCATAGAGGACCATTTTGACAAGGCTAACAGTGATTTACTGAGTAATTTAAAAGCCAGCCAAAAATACCAACTGATTGAAACGGTTAAGTCGATTGCCGAAATGGCTAATTTTGCTTACATTAGACAAAAAGGTCCAATCGGCAACGGCAGCCCAATTCTAGATGCCGCTCACTATATCGGCGACGAGCCATTTATTTATAGCTATGCCGACGATTTTATAGATTCATCGCCGCCTCGCTTCAAACAACTAGTTGATGTATACAATCAGACAGGCTACTCAGTTATCTCATGTATTGAAGATGATAGCCCTCACGGCTACAGCAGTTATGCTTATGTTGAGGGCCAGGCAGTTAACGATAAGCTCATCAATATTAAACGGATTGTCGAAAAACCAGGTAGTTCTAAAGCTGCACCATCTAGCCTAGCTTCGGTTGGCGGTTATGTCTTTAACCCTAAGATTATTGACTATCTACAGCAGCAAGCTGTAAAACGTACCAGTGCTAAAGGCGAATTAACCCTGCAAACTTCTATGCAAGACATGATTGAAGACGGCCAGCTAGTATATGGCCTTAAATTAAATGGCACATTCTACGATACCGGTAACCCCTTAAGTTATCTTAAGACAGTCTTTGACCTAGCCTTAAAGCGCGACGAATTAGGCCATGAGCTAAAAGCCTATCTAAGGCAAAAGTTATAGTAATTATTTAATCCTGCTATACTTTAATTATGTCTACTACCGACAATGTTCTACTTATCATCCTAACCAGCCTACTCAGCGTACTAATACTATTAGTCATATTGATTGCCATAACGACCTTCAATATTTTATTAAAGGCTCAAGCAATTCTTAAAAAGACCGAGCTAGTGGTTGATTCGGTTGAATCAGCCAGCCAACTTCTAAAAAACACTAAAGGCCGCTTCATGATCTTTAAATTAATTCGCAACATCATTAAAATATCTAAAAAGTCATGACTAAGAAAACTAGCCAAGTAACCAAATTAATTGCAGTGAGTGGGTTATTCGCAGGTGCAGCCGGCTTTGTTGCCGGACTTCTGAGTGCGCCTAAAAGCGGCAAAGAAATCCGCAGCGATATTTATGAAACGACTGAGCGAGGACGCATCGAATCCGAAAAGGAGCTTAAAAGATTAAATCACGAACTTAATCAGGCGATTATGCAGGCTAGCAAAAAGGTCCAATCAGTTAAAACTAAAACTAAAAAAGAGCTTGAAAACCGTATCGCTAAAGCCGATCAAACCAACGCTAAAGTCAGAGAAATTTTAAGTGCCTTGCATGAAGGCGATGCCGAAGATCAAGATTTAAAAAGAGCCATAAGTAGTGCTAAAAACGCCCTAGAGCATCTAGCGGATTATTTAAGTAAATAATATATAATAAGGTGGGATAAAAACCAATGAACGAAGACAATACTAATCAAACTAACCAAGACCAACCATCAGAAGATCAAGCGCAGGCTCAGCCTGTAACAGATAACAGCTCGACCCCAAGTTCTTTTGATGATCAGCCACCTCAGCCAGCTGACGCTAGTAGTCAACCAGCCGAATCAAACAATGTAGAACCTAGCGATGTTAGTCAGGTTCCGAGCGAAAATCCTAGTCAGACAACTGAAGCATCGCCAAATGAGGCACTGGTGCCTCAGCCAGCTGACGCTAGTAGTCAACCAGCCGAACCGACAACCGTCGAGGCTAGTTCTAGCCCTAATCCGATCAGCAATCAAGCCCCCGAGCAGACGACTGGCCCAATCAATCCTAATCCGACAATCCCAACAGCCTTGCCGGCTACCAAGAAGAGTTTGCTCAAGAGTAAAAAGTTTTACCTAGGCCTACTAGTTGTCCTAATTATTATAGTGGTAGCACTTATTTTATTGACGTCTAAAACTAATAAAACCGTATCAATTAATACGACAAGCCCTAAACCGACGACGACTAAGTCGCAAAGCATAACGGCTACACCCACTTCAGACACCCTACCATCAGGTACGTCTAATAGTTCACTGAATAATGATTTAAACAACATTAATTCGTCGATTAATCAAGCAAACACTGATCAATCAGGCGCTAATAATGCTTTGAATGATTCGTCCCAACAAATTGCTATACCGACTAATTAAGATTAATAAAGGAAGCATATGACTAAAAGAACTATTACCTCAAAACTAAGTGCCCTAGGGGCAGCTTTTCTGATAAGCCTCATCTGGGCACCGGCTGTGGCTAGTGCTCTAGTAACTAGCAATACTTCAACTAATGTGACTAACACGACGACTACCACTACTACGCCTACAACCCAAAATAACTCTCAGGCTACTAGGCTTAATAACATTATATTAAGGGGCAATATGGAGTTGACTCGTCGGCTTAACAACCTAAGTTCGCTTGACAGCCTGATCAACTCTAGCCTCAAGCTAACATCGTCAGACAAGACAACGCTAAACGATCAAGTAAGTTCAACCATTGCTGGCCTTAATACCTTAAAAGGGCAACTTGATTCAGCAACGACTGTAACTGCAGCCATTAACGACGTCCAAAGCATTGTTAGTGAATATAGGGTTTATGTGTTCATTTACCCCAAAATCCATATTCTAAAAGTAGCTGATGATCAACAAATCATTGAAGCTAAGCTGTCGGCATTAGCTAGCTTATTGCAAACAAGACTTACCCAAGCTTCAAAAACAGGCCAAAACGTCAGCAGCCTAATTAGTCAACTGGCCACGATTAATAGTCTGATTAGTTCAGCTCAGACCATATCCTCGCAAGTTGAAACAACGGTAGTTAACCTGCAAACTAGTACTTACAACTCTAATAATTCGGTCTTAAGCGGCTATAATGCCCAACTACAATCAGCCCGCCAAAGTATCATGACAGCTTTTAGCGATGCTAAAACACTAGTCCAGGGTATCGAATCGCTGACAACGTCGACTACGGCTACTAAACCAGCAAATTAAACTAGCGACATTGCTATAGCCTTGCTATAATAAGTGAACGACAAGGGAGAATACTTCCCCTAAGCTAAGAGAGGGTAAGTTTTGGCAACAAAAAACCAAAAATTAACAGCCAGTGATTATGTCCATTTGCATAATCACACGCAGCACAGTTTACTTGACGGCCTAACCAAAATACCGGAGTTAATTGATTATGTAGCTGACAAAAAGATGACGGCGGTCGCTATTACTGATCACGGCAGTTTAAGTGGGGCAATTGAGTTATACAAAGAAGCTAAGTCCAGTGGCATCAAACCAATTATCGGTATTGAAACCTATGTGGCGGCCAGATCTTTTAGAGATAAAGAACCGACTAAAGATAAACCAAATTTTCATCTAACCTTACTGGCGATGGACAATCAGGGTTATCAGAACTTGATGGCCTTATCGACGATTGCTAATTTAGAGGGCTTTTACTACAGGCCAAGAATAGACAAAGAACTAATCCTTAAACACAATCAAGGCATTATCTGTTTAAGTGGTTGTGCTAGCAGTGAAATCGGTGAAAGTTTGCGAGCCGGTCTCTACGATGAAGCCAAAAAAATAGCTGCTTGGTATAAGCAGGTTTTTAAGGACCGATACTATTTGGAGCTGCAGGACCATGGGCATCCTAATCATCCAACCGCCTGGTCAGTTCAAACCGAGATTAATCAGGGGCTACTCAGACTTTCGCAAGACTTAAACATCCCAGCCGTTGTTACCTGTGACGCTCATTACCTTAGGCACTCTGACCAAGAGGCTCATGAAATTTTATTATGTGTGCAAACCGGTTCATTTTTATCTGACCCTAAAAGATTAAGCCTAAAAGAGATTGAGCTACACGTAACTGATCCAATTGACATTATTGACCGTTGGGGCAGTGATTATCCTGAGTTAGTTGTTAATACTAAAAAAGTTGCAGACAGATGTAATATTGAAATTGATTTAGGTAAAATACTAATCCCCAAGTTCCCGGTACCAAAACAACAAACCGAAAAAAGCTATCTAGAGCAATTAGTATATCAAGGGCTAGCTTGGCGTTATGCCAAAATAAGCAAGGCCGAGTCAACTACTCTAGATAAAAAGCAGGCAAGCAAATTGCTTAGCCCGCAAATTTTAGATAGAGCTAACTACGAACTGTCTATTATTGATCAGATGAATTTTAATGGCTACTTCTTAATCATTCATGACTTTATGAATTGGGGCAAAGACCAGGGTATTGCTTTTGGACCAGGTCGAGGCAGTGCCGCTGGTTCAATTATTGCCTATGCTCTCAATATAACCGAGCTTGATCCGCTTAAGTATAACTTAATGTTTGAGCGATTTTTGAACCCTAATCGTATTTCAATGCCTGATGTAGATATCGACATTCAGGATAATCGACGCGATGAAGTCATTGCCTACTGTCTCAAGAAGTATGGTAAGGACAGAGTTGCTAATATTGTTACTTTTGGTCGTATGGCAGCACGTAATGCCGTTAGAGACGTAGCTAGAGTGCTGGAGGTGCCATATGCCGAAGCCGATCGTTTAGCCAAGATGATACCTGGACCGATTCAAGGTCGACACATCCCTCTAAAAGAGTCTTTGAAAAACGATGTGTCCCTAAAAACAGAGTACGAAACCAACCCAGTCGCTAAACAGGTGTTTGATCTAGCTATTAAATTAGAGGGCACGATTCGCTCTCATGGTGTTCATGCCGCCGGAGTAGTCATCGCACCAGAGGATATAGTTTACTACACGCCGCTTGAGCTAGCTCAAAAAGGGGTGGTAGCTACGCAATACTCGATGGGACCAATTGAGGAGCTAGGCTTACTTAAAATGGATTTCTTAGGTCTATCTAATTTAACAATTCTTAGCAATGCACTTAGAATCATCAAAAGAGTCCATCATCAGGATATCAGCCTGATTGATCTACCTAATGACGATCAAAAAACCTTAGACTTATTCTTAAGCGGCGACACTATTGGCGTTTTTCAATTTGAATCAGCCGGCATGAAACGTTACTTGCGCGAATTGCAACCCAATGCCTTTGAGGATCTAATTGCTATGAACGCCTTATATCGACCTGGGCCACTAACTGAGATACCTAAGTTTATAGAAGGGAAAAATAAGCCTGAGTCAGTCAAGTACATCCATAAATCTTTGGAGCCCATCCTTAAAGAAACTTATGGCGTTATGGTCTATCAGGAACAGATTATTCAACTACTGCAATTAGTCGCTGGTTACTCAGCCGGTGAAGCTGATCTAGTCCGTAAAGCTATCGGTAAGAAAAAACGCGACATTATGACAGCCGAAGAACCTAAGTTCATTGAGGGTTGTTTAAAGCAAGGTTTAACTAAAGATCAGGCTAAAACACTTTGGGGGCAGATTCAACCATTCGCTGATTATTCCTTTAATAAAGCCCACGCCACCTGTTACGCTCAAATCGCCTATTGGACAGCCTATCTTAAAGCTCACTACCCGGACGCTTTTATGGCGGCGCTAATGAGTAGTGACCTGGACAACACTGATCGCTTGGCGGTCGAAATCAATGAATGTCAGCGAATGGGTATAACGGTCTTACCGCCTGATGTCAATCAGTCCTACGTTGGTTTTAGTATCGTGCCAAATCAAAATCAAATCCGTTTTGGTATGGCTGCCATTAAAAACGTTGGCACAGCTGTAGTCGAGGAGATAGAGACTGTTCGTAAAGACAAGCCGTTTGATAGCCTAGAGGACTTTCTAAAACGATGTAGTTCTAAAGTGGTTAACCGTAAAACTATGGAGAGTCTGATTAAAGCCGGTGCCTTTGATGCCTTCGGTGATCGTTTTAGTTTGCTAAATAACCTAGACACGATTCTGGCTTATGCCACAAGAGCGCATCAATTGAGCGACAGTAATCAGGTCGATATGTTCGGCCAACAAGTTGAATCTAAATACACTCCCAAATTAGCATTAGAGCCAAATTCTAATAAGATTAACCCGCATGAGCAGTTAGTTTGGGAAAGGGAATTGTTGGGTTTGTACTTAAGCCAACACCCTTTAGACGATTACAGATTATACCTTGAGACTAATACCACGCCGTTAAACCAAATAAAACCTGAACAAGACGGCCAGAGCCTAACTATTGGTGGTATTTTGACAGATGTGCGCGAAATTATGACCAAGAATAATCAGAAAATGGCTTTTGTAAAAATCGAAGATTTTGATGGCGAAACCGAAATCATACTTTTCCCGGGCGTTTACGCCAAAACTCCAGACTTGTGGCAGCGTGACAAAATACTACTTATTAAAGGCAAAGTAACAGCTAGAGATCGCGATAATAAACTGACTAGCGAAGCTAAAATAATGGTTAATCAGGCTAGTGAAATTACATTAGAAATGGCGCAAAAGTTTAAACCAAAAAAGGCGGTAGCTCTATCCGGACCTGGCGCTAAGTCTATCGTCCCTCCAAAATTATATATCCGTTTAGCTAGCGTAGATGATCAGTCGGTTTTAATCAGTCTAAAAAAGACAATAGATCATTATGAAGGTGAAACTGAAGTTATTTTAGTACTTGGTGAAGCAGACGGTCGTCAAGCCATCAAATTGCCGCAAAGGATCAATCACAATAACCAAGTTCTAAGCGAGTTAGTCAGCATTGTTGGTGACGCTAATTTGGTGCTTAAATAATTCCAAATAAACGGCTGTTGTAGGTCTAAGGTATTTTTTAAGATTATCTAGCGGTTAAAGGTTATTTAACGCTCAAGACAACCTGCTTTTTAGATATCAGTGTTAGCTAAAAACGTGGCTTAAGATTAAACTCAGCCAATTAAGCCTGAGCTGTGGACCAAAATAAAACCAACCATAGCTAAGCCGACTAAGCAGATGTCAAGCCAAGGGTTCTTAATCATATAAGCTTCCCCTTTTGCTAAGACTTTGCTTAAGCCAAGGCCATGTTTTAAGACTACTACAACCATCAAACCGGTTATCAGAACAGTTACGGCAATTTCAACCCAGCTAGAATTAGTGCCAACCAAATTATCTAGTCTGGTGATGTTTTGGACTGGCGGCTGAGTCACTAGATTAGTAACCGGTCCGCTAGCAGGCTCGCCATATTCAGCAACAACTATAACTGCTGGGCCCTCTCCCAGATAGTTAGGCGATTCTGCTACGCCAAAGCCGACATTGCTAAAGCCACTATCAAGGATATTAGCCCTATGCTCTGGGCTATTCATCCAAGCAGTATTGACGGTCTGGGCATTATTAAAACCGTAGGCTAGATTTTCACCGGCATTTGAGAACTGATAACCAGAATCAATAATAAAGTCTTCGGCTGTTTTGCCGCTTGGCGATGTATGCGCCCAATAATTTTGCTTGACCATATTTTGAGCTTTAGCTTCAGCCGCGTTGGTCAGGGCCTGATTAAGACTTAAGCCAGGTTCGTTGTGTCTAGACCGATCAGCATTAGTTAACTGCAGTAAGCTTGTACTATTAAAACTGGTCTGCCAACCTAAAACGGCTTCTGGTGTCGATAAACTAGCATTAATTAGGACACCAACTAGGATAATAGCTATCATTGGTAAATATGGCCAATAAGTTTTTAGGTAGCCTTTGCTATGACGGTGATGAGCCCCTTGTCTTTTTTTAGTACCTGAGCTGATTTTGGGTTTTGCTGTTAACGACATTTTTTTGTTGCTTATTTTAGGGCTTATTATAGCATAAGCGTGTAAAGAGCCATAGCCGCCGCCTGGACGACATTAAACGATTCTTTGTGGCCTTTCATCGGTATTTCAATAATAAACTGGCAGCGGCTGAGGATGTCTGGGGCAATCCCTTCGATCTCATTGCCAACGATTAAAGCGAAGGCAGGAGGGCTTTTAAAGTTTTTTAAATCAACTGCCCTTTGATGTTGTTCCAGGGCAACAAGACTAAAACCTTTTGTAGCTAAACTGTCCAAAACGCTGTCTATATCTGGGCTGACTGTAATAACCAGGTGCTTTTCGGCTCCCAGGGCGGTTTTATGGATTTGAGAATCTATTTTTTGACTTAAGTGAGGCAGCCTAACGTCATTAGTTAAGGCAGGATAAGGCGTATAGCCAGTTAAGTAGACTTCTTTTACCCCCAGTCCTTCAGCCGTCCTGAGCAACGAACCGACATTATGGGTACTCCTTAAGTTGTGGGCAATTAAAATAATCTTTTTCACAGCACATAGTATATCTTAATAAGGCCGCTTATGCTTTATACTAGATAGATATGAGTCAAGACTTTAGACGCGATGAAGAATTATCGACGCAGCGCCGGGCAAGAGTGCTGGGCATGAGTTATGTTGACACCTCCCAAATCAACCCTAAGAATTTATACAATGATCTGTTAAGTGTTGACGAGCTGTATAACTTTAAAGTCATTCCTATTAGTAAGGACAAGGGTAATATTCTATTTGGGGTGACAACCACCACCAGTCAGCAAACTATGGCCGCTTTGGTGCAAAGGTTTACCGACTATAAAGTTAACTTTGCCATCATTTCTGATGCCGGATACCGAGACTATATGCGTCTGTATGATCCGCCCAAAGAAGTGGTTTATCACGACATTGAAATTACCGGTAATAGTGATCAACAAATTACAGCAGTGTCAGGCTTATTAGAACAGGTTAGAGCGGATGACATGCTAGCTTATCTTGTTACCCAGGCTCATCACCTTAATGCTTCAGATATCCATATTGAAACACAGCGAGAAGATGTCAGGATTCGTTTTCGCATTGACGGGGTTTTACACACTGTCGCTACGCTACCAGTCGATAAATATAGGGTTTTAATTTCGGCGATTGCTTCATCGGGTAATATCTCAACTTCGTCTGATGAAGCTCAACAAGGCCATATCGCCCAAGAAGTCGTCATGGCCGATAATCGTAAAGTAGACGTTAATGTCAGGGTAGAAACCGTGCCAACGATCAATGGCATGGATGTGGTGATGCGTCTATTTAACATGGACAGAGCCAAGTACAATATAGATGCTTTAGGCCTTAACAGTTCCCAAAAAGCAATTGTCGACAAAATTATAGCTAAGCCATCTGGTCTGGTTATGGTAGTTGGGCCAACTGGTAGCGGTAAAACGACTACGCTTTATTCAATGCTTAACTCACTGGTTAATGATGAGCGTAAAATTATCACTATTGAAGATCCGGTTGAATTTCAGTTTCCTGGGGTTACCCAAATATCGGTGACCAGTACTGAAACGGGTAACGACAGTAGTTTTGCTAATAAACTAAGAGCCGTCTTAAGACTGGATCCGGACATCATTATGGTCGGTGAAATAAGAGACATGGATACCGCTAAAACGGCTTTGCAAGCGGCTCTAACTGGCCATCTGGTCTTAGCTACCTTCCATGCTAGCTCTGCCAGTGCCTCGCTCACCCGACTTGCCGATATTATTGGGCAGAATCCACTGTTTATTTCAGCAATCCGATTAATTATGGCGCAAAGGCTAATTCGAAAATTAGACGACGACACTAAACAAGCTTATACGCCATCGCCTGCCGAAATCGATCGAATAAAGCAGATATTAAGCACCTTTCCAGCCAATACTGCTCTGCCGGATATTAACGGTCTACAGTTATATAAGCCAGGTGCTTCAACCGACAACCCCTTTGGCTATAAAGGTCAATTAGCAATACGCGAGCAGCTAACAATGACCGATAGCTTAAGGCAATTACTAGAGACGAATGAAACGCATTTATCGGCTCAAACCATTGAACATGAAGCCGTAAAAGATGGTATGCTAACCATGCTACAAGACGGTGTGCTAAAGGTTTTGGCCGGAGAAACCACCTTTGATGAAATCTTTCGGGTGATAGAGTAGTTTTATGGTTGCATTAACAGATAAGATAGTGTAAAGTATAGCCGATATGCAGAGTCTTATAAAAGAAATTAACGATAGTTATAAAAAGGCCTCGGTCGTCAACGTTAAAACCGGCGATAATGTTCGAGTTCACCAGAAAATTCGTGAGGGCAATAAGGAACGAGTCCAGATTTTTCAGGGCTTAGTTATTCGGACCGACCGAAAAAATAGCCATACTAGCCGGATTACAGTCAGACGTATTTCTAGCGGTGTAGGTGTAGAAAAAAGCTTTTTACTGCATAGCCCACTAATTGTTAAGCTGGAAGTCACTAAAAGAAGTAAAGTAAGACGTAAATACCTAAGCTATATGCGCACCAGAACCGGTAAATCGGCCAGAATGACTGGACTCGAGTTTGATCGCGCCGCTGTTAACGCGGTACATGATGAGACTTTGGAAGCCGAAGAAGAAAAGCTAAGACAAGAAAAAGCCAAAGAAGCTGAAGCTAAAGCCGCCGAAAAAGCGGCCCAAGAAGCCGAGCTCGCTAAAAAAGCAGCTGAAGTTGAAGCCAGACATCAACAAGTTTAGATTGTTTGACTGATACAATAAGAGCATGATTAGTTTAGGGGTTGATGAAGTAGGTAGAGGTTGCTGGGCTGGTCCACTGGTAGTAGGTGTTTGTGCCTTAAAGCACACCATAGATGGGCTTAAAGACTCGAAAAGCTTAACTAAACAACAAAGACAGCGCCTGGTCGAGCAGATAAAGAGTAAAGCCGTAGCATACTCACTTGGTTGGGTGTCAGCCCAAGAGATTGACGCCCTAGGCCTGACTCAAGCAACCGGCTTAGCTATTAATAGAGCTCTAAAAGACATTAAGATTGACTACGACGAGTTAATCATCGACGGCAATGTTAATTTTATTAAAGATAATTTGAAAGCCAGAACCCAAATTCGCGCTGATCAGTCCGTTGCTTCAGTCCAGGCTGCTAGCGTCCTAGCTAAAACCGCTAGAGATGAGCATATGCTTAAGCAAGCCTTGATTTATCCTAATTATGGCTTTGATAAACATGTTGGCTACGGTACAGCGCTGCATCGTCAACAACTGGAGCGTTATGGTCTATGTGATCTGCATAGACTAAGTTTTAAACCCATAAGGCAGTGGTTATGACGCTTACTCAAAAAAAGCAAGCTATTAAAGCAGCTAGTATATACCTAGAGATGAGGCGTCATCAAATTACTGAAATTGGTTGGAGCCGAGGTCGGCATCAAATCGATATTATTGCCAATCAAGCCGGCACCTATGAGTTTATAGCTGTTAATTATTCTTCAGAAAATAGCTCGATTGATCTTTTTAACTATGCTCGGCAAATAGACAACCTAAAAACAGCTAGCGATATTTTTATTAAAGAAACTAAAATTAAAGCTAGTACTAGCTTTTTTGTAATTGAAGTTTATGGCAATGCTTACGCGGTTATGTCGCTCAATCAAGTCTAGTAGTCTTTAAAGTATTGCTTTAGCGCTTTGAGCTCGCGTTCACGCCACTTGGCTCTTTGCTCAATTTCACTGAAAGCGATCAGCAAGCTTCTTTTTAAGGATGGTTGGTTGAGCATTGGGGTAAAAAAGTCTTGGTATTTTTTAAGCCATGCAAAAGTCGCCAGTGGTCCTGCTGAATACCATACAAAATAATCCATGTATTTGCCTCCGCCAGATATTTCCGCAATATAATCCCATGACTTAACGAACCAAGCCCAAGTCAAATTCCGGGTATAAGGATTTCTCAGCAGATAGGCGAACCAGGTGGCTATGTCTTGCGGCCTAACAGCCCCATTTTTATTCAATCCCCAATCAATTAGCGACAGGGCAACTGCCGAGTCTCTAGTTGAGCATAGTCCACCGATAATTGACATTTTTATGTCGGGATTATGGCTAGCCGTATAGGCGCTTTTTAAGGCTTCAATATCTTTGGCGTAACCACGTTTAACAACAGTGGCTAGGATAAGCGATCTTTGTTCAGCCGGCAAAGCATTAATATCCGGTGCTTTATCGTATAGATTTAGGGCGTGTTTAACAGCTGGCGGATAGTCGCCGCCTAAACACAAAGCCAAAATAGTTGTTCTAAGTTGTTTAGTGTTAGGGTCATCGGACGGATCATCTTGCCAACCCAGCTTATCGTACCAGTACTTTGCTAGTTGAGCTTTAAAACTTCTGATTTTAGTTTCTAGTTGTTGGTCTTCGTCAACCAAAATTTGCGCTTGACCTACAATCTTAGTCATCAGTGACCAAACGGCATCTCTGGGTTCATGGTTCGCTGCTGCCACAATGTCTAAAAGATAAGACAGACTGTAGAGATTAACCCGAGCCAGTAGCAGCATATCGTTTAAAATGACGATACGACTTGGACTATCGACCTGCTCTTTTATAACTAAATCTTTTAGTTGTTGCTTAAGCTCGCCTTCGTAGTGACTAATATAGTGGCTGAAGCCCGCAGCATTTAATAGAGGAAACGGTCCTTGGTAGTTGATTGTGGTTTTAGCTTTATCCAATATTTCTAGAGGTAGTTTCGGTTGACTCAATAGCGGTATTGGCCATAAACTGTCATCTTCACCATCTACTAAGAATCGCTTTTGGCTGAACTTAAGTTGCTTATTAGATAAACTAAGGCTGACCACTGGCTGTCCAGCTTGATAAAGCCAAGGTTTCATTAAAGCCGCTATATCAAGGCCGGATACATCACTAAATTCGGCCCACAAATCATCGCCTGTAGTGTTAGCGTAAGCATATTTTTGAAAGTATTGACTCAAACCGTCTCTAAATTTATCTTCGCCAAGATAATTAAGCAGCATGCTGAGTAGCCTAGCGCCTTTGGCATAAACAATAGCCGGATCAAAAATAGCATTTATTTCGTCGGGGTGTCTAACCTCTAGTCCAACCGGCTGGACATCTTTAAAGATATCTCTATTAGAGCAAACTAAAACGTCACCGGCCACAAAATCTTCCCAAGCGTGCCATTCGGGGTGAAGTACACTTTCAGATACTTTTTCCATGATTGAGGCAAAGCTTTCGTTGAGCCATAGATCATTCCACCAACGCATAGTCACTAAATTGCCAAACCATTGATGGGATATCTCGTGGGCTACCACGCTGGCCACATACTGCTCAGTGAAAATTGACCGATTGACTGAGTCGGCCAACAAAGCCGATTCCCTATAAGTAATTAACCCCCAGTTTTCCATAGCGCCAGACTCAAAATCCGGTAGAGCAACATTGTCTAATTTCTTTAAAGGGAATGGAGTCTTAAAGTAATCCGTAAAAAAATCCAATACTTTAACTGCCTCTAGATTGGCAAACTCTAGATGATCTTTGGGCTGGGCTATGCTAGCCCAGCTTTTTATGATTGTTCCGTTTTTACTTTTAGCTTCAACGCTATGCAACTGACCACAGACAAAAGCCAGTAAATAACAGGACATTTTAGGCGATGTTTCAAACTCGGACATTAGCCTATCTTTAACTATTGCTTGATTTTGTAGCCCTGTATTTGACAACACTACCAGGTCTTTAGTCGTGATAAGTGTAAGGGCGAAGGTAGCTTTGGCTTCCGGCTCATCGATGCAAGGAAAAGCTTCACGGGCATGGTGGCTTTCGAACTGAGAAGCAATAATTGTTTGCTTGACTCCCTTATGCTCAAAATAACTAGGGTAAATACCGTGCATTTGAGGACTAATTAAGCCGCTAAATTCTAGCTCTATGCAGTAGCTTCCTGGCAGCATAAGGTTATCGCTATGTAACCTGACTTCATCAAGAGACTTATGGCAGTTAACCCGACTAAGTTTGATTGCTTGATCGCCTTGTTTGCTGCAATAAATAATTTTGGCAGAGATAACTTTTAGGTTCTTTTGGTGAAGCGTTATACGTTTAGACGGTCTACCGACTTTCATACCTCTTATTAGCACCTTACCGTTAAACTCTAGGGCTACTTCATTAATATCTAAGGTTAAATCATAATGTTCAGGCCTAAACTGCCTGAATAGTCTGTTTACTTTTTGTGGCATTTATCTATTCTAACAGATCATTTAATTTATTGACTACAGTCTTTTCCAATTCTGAAATGATGCTTAAAGTGTAGTAATGATGGCAACAAGTTAAATTGTTAATTTATTAAAGCTGTATAGACTCCCACATGGCAGTTTTCTCTATCTGCATAGACTCTGCCCACTGGGTGTCACTGAAAGCATACGCCTGTAGGTCAAGTAATTCAAATGTGATACCTGGCTTTAAGTATTGCTCAGCATTAGGCAAAGACTTAAGTTTCTCATATGGCATCATATAGCCATCTTTTGGATAC
>DAHWAT010000011.1 GCA_027327085.1 Candidatus Saccharimonadota bacterium | reverse complement strand
CACCTCGAGTTTTTGATCGTACGTCCAGCCGTTAATAGTTGATTGTAATTCTTCGAGAGGTAGATCGCCATACTCATACAGCATATCGGCAATTAAGGTCATTTCATTTTTAGGCCAATAGTCAACCAAAGTTACTTCTTCTTGAGGCATATCGGAGTGATTACTCGGTAATTTAGTTTTGGCGATTTTATTGAGAGCTTTTACGGTATTAGCCCTATAGGCAATGTAGGCTCCACCCCTTTCAGGTTTATCGGCTCTTTCTAGAAACATTGGTAAGGACTTTCGGGCTTCTTTTAATAGTTTTTCGGCCACGATATTGGCTTCGACTAGTTCGTCACTCAGTAAGTGCATAATTAAACTCTCAACCGCCTGTGCCGAAGCGTAGATACCGACAGTTGATTTGGTTGCTACGGGCAAAACGTATCTAAGGGCATCGCATGCCTGTGCTCTTGTGGCACCTAACCAGGCATTGTCTTGTTCTTTTTGACTAACCTTAGAATTTTTTCTGACATAATCTGTTAACTCATGGACCATTTCCGAATAGTACTTAAAAATGGTATCCATAGTTTTTTTGTATTGCGCCTTAGTTGAGCCTTTTAGGTTTTTAGGTGTGTAATACTTGTAGTCCCCATTTGCATCCATTTGATCAAAATAGATGTACCTGGTTGATTGTTCTAAATAGGCGCCCAGTCTACCCCATTCCAGTTTCTTAGTTAGAAGATTGGAGGCGTTTTCGACAACTAGATGTATGCCTGTTAGTTGTTGCACAGAATCATCCCCATAAGAGGTAATTATCCGTTTCAGTAAATTAGTGTCCTGTTCTTGCTTGCCAATAAACTCGTCTAGCAAAGTTATGCGCATATCATCGCCACGACGAGAAAGTCTAGCCATGGCTGCAGCTATGGTGACTGGACTGATTTTTTGACTAAAGCCGTAAACATCACCTTCTGTGTCACTGACAATTTCGCTCAGAACTTCTTTACCCTTAGCGGTAATCGTTATTTTGTTACCTTTTTTAGTCAATAAAGCATCTGTCTCTTCTGTCTGGCTATTTAAATTAGTTTCCTTGATAGCTTCTTTTAAGGATACGGCTGGTTCGGTTTTAGCCAAGCTTTCAGTTCGGATAGCCAAAGTTCTTGATACTAATTGCCAGATATGATCGGCGATGACTGTTTCTGTATTAATTGCGAAAATTACGGGCATATTTCTTTGCCTGGCTTCCCAAAGATAGCCGGCTCTAACACGTTCTAAGAAAGCTTCGTCTAGATTGTCGAAACGCTCACCGCTAAGACGATTTTTAAGACGTTGTTTTAAAATATCGACAGGTGCATCTAAGACGATACATAGATCCGGTTCTATGCCACCTACCGCGAAACCGATAATGTTATTGATGGTGTTGTAATCTGGCACATCGCCTCGGCCGTAATACTGAATAGCTAGGGTTGTTAGATAGTTGCGGTCGACTATGCAATTAATGCCGTTATTAATTGATTCATTAATAATCTGAAGACTTTGTGAGCGAGCGGCATTATACAGCAATACTTCGGTACGAGTATTCATTGGGTATCTTGGGTCTTGGGTTAGTTGACGAATGGCCCGAGCAGTTAAATCGCTTTGACTGTCAGGCTCCCGAAAACGTCTAGTTGGTAGACCGGCTGCTTGCAGTCTTTTAACAAGTTCTTGTACCTGAGTTGTTTTACCAACTCCTTCTGGGCCTTCTATAACAATATATTTTCCTCTAGTCATAGGGCATGCCTTCTATTTTTTTTGGTAACTCACGACTGTCTTTGTAGGCCTTAGGTAACATCATGTCCGGGGACCAGGTTTTTATAATTGTGTCTAGATCGTCACCTTGCTGGTATTTACCACTAAAGCCATTGTCGCGGCCTCGCCCGTAACTGCCTTCTACTTCGCCTGTCTCTAGGAAGACAGCTTGAGCTATCCTTTCGCCAACTGGTAGTAAAACAGTTTCTCGGTCATTCAAGTTATAGATCTCCAGGGTTAGCCGATTGATATAACCAGGCTCTACCCAGCCGGCATCAAAACATACGGCCACACCGTTACGGCCCCAACTTGATCTAGACTTAATCTCGTAAGCTCCAGGCGGTTTAATACCAAAAAACTCGTGCGTATGAGCTAGTATTCTCTCCTTCGGTTTAATGCTGATAACTGGATGGTCTAGAGGTATATTAGTAAATGGCTGCATACCGTTTAACTTACACCAGGCTTCATGTGGCATGGCTTTATACGGCCCATCAAAGTATCTTTCAACGTCTTCTAGGTCAAATGGATTATAAATGGTTCTTTCTTGCAAGCGTTCAATACGATAAAAATAGAAGCCTAAGGTAACGTCTAAACTAGCATGAGAGATGTGCTTAGGGTTAAATGGGTGACAGACAATGTGGCCTTCTTCAATCGCCGCAGCAATTTGTTTATTACTGTAAACTGACATATATTTCCCTCAAATAACAATTAGATGTTTATATTGTACTGAAACTAAGCTTTAATAAGCAAGCATAATAATAGTGTGAATTTTACGCAAATTAATGATATAAACTGATAATTCTTGTGCTTTAACAATTTGACTTATTTTTAGTACAATAGAGGCATTGTCTATGAGTAAAGAGTATTCCTTAAACAGGCGCAATAGCACCATTAGCGCTATCAGCCTGCTAGTAGCTGCTTATGGAGTATACGTTCTAGCCGAAACCTTATCCGAGCTACTCATAAAGCGCCATATGCGGTTTAATCGGTCAATTGCTGATTTTAGGTTTGATTTATCGATCCTGCTTGGCTTAAGCGTTATTTACCTAGCAAACTTACTTCGGCGAAGAAAACGTACTGCTTGGACAGTTTCGGTTGTGGCATACATTTTTTATTTAGGTGTTGGCGTTTCGCTATTTTTTAGCAACGTGCATTACTACTCCCATACTCATCATATTTTAATGCCGGTATTAAGGTTTTTTGTTTTCCCAATTATTATTCTAGCCTTACTTTATATTTATAAAGACGAATTTATAGTTAAAAGCGATATTAAAGGCTTTAGAAACAGTTTAAGCTTTATCGTGATTATTTTGTTTGTAGCCATAGTTTATGGCGTGTCGGGTTTTCTGCTTATGGACAAATCAGATTTTCATCAAGAAATTGGTTTCGGCTCTGCGCTTCATTATACGATCGACCAATTTAATATTACGACTAATCGGCCGCTACACCCTTACACCAAAAGAGCCGCTTTATTCCTAGATTCACTTACTTTTGTCAGTATCGTTAGTTTAGCTTACGCTGCTTTATCTTTATTCCAGCCGATCAGACAACGTTTTCAGGACCAATCCTACGCTAGAGAACAAGTTGAAGAGTTGCTCAGAAAGTATGGTGGTGAAGCCGAAGAGTTTTTCAAGATTTGGCCTCAAGATAAGCAATACTTTTTTGATTATCAAGGCGAAAGTGTGATCGCTTATCATGCCTACAGAGGAGTTGCTTTGTGTGTTGGCGACCCTATCGGTAAAGCAGACAATTTTAATAAACTCATCGAAGGTTTCTTGAGTCTATGTTTTAGTAATGACTGGGACCCAGCTTTTATTCATACTTCAGATAAATATCTTAATTTATACGAAAAGTATGGTTTAACGGCTCAATTACTTGGGCAAGAAGCTGTTGTCGATATAGATAAATTCATAGAAGAATTACTGCCAGCCAAATATTTTAGGCAGATTTGCAACAAATTTAATAAGCAGGGCTACACTGTCGAATGGCTTAAGCCACCGCATCATCAAGCTATTTTAGACCGGACTAAGCAAATATCTGATGAATGGTTATCTAAGGGTGGACGCGCAGAAAGAGGTTTTGCGCTCGGCTATTACACGCCCGAGTATATGCAACTGTGCGATCTCTTGGTTGCTCGTGATGCTGCTGGTACGATTCAAGCTTTTATAAACATTATTCCCGCTAATTGGGATAAGCAAGAAGCCACCTATGATTTAATTAGACAGTCTGACAAGGCGCTTGGTAACATTGTTGATTACTTGATTATCAATGTAATTACCGAACTCAAGGCGCAAGGCTATAGCCGATTTAACATGGGCTTGAGCCCGCTCTCAGGTCTGGATAATGAAACCGTCGAAAAGAAGAGCCTAGTCGATAATGTTTTAAAGTTTGCCTATGCTAATGGCGATCCATTCTTTAGTTTCAGTGGGCTGTATAAGTTTAAAACTAAGTATGAACCGGTTTGGCAAAATAAATACGTTATCTATAAAGGCGGTGTACCAGGTTTTTCTAAAACCATGGCTGCTTTAACTAGACTAATGTCAAAAACTGTCAAATTAAAATAAACTAAATTTAAGTTAGTGAGCTGACTTCAACCTTTATAGATGGTCCCATGCTGGTAGACAAATGAACGGCTTTTATATATTCGCCTTTTATGCTGCTGGGTTTATTACTTTTGAGGCTGCTTATGACTGCTTCAATGTTGGCTTTTAAATTAGTTTCACTAAAGCTCACCTTACCTATGCCAAGGTGAATAATACCTGTAGAATCAACTCTGTACTCAACTCGGCCGGCTTTAGCTTCTGCAATGGCTTTAGCTACATTGTTACTAACGGTCCCGCTTTTAGGATTGGGCATTAGGCCACGTGGTCCCAAAGTTTTAGCGTATTTACCCAGTCTTGGCATAATGTCTGGGCTAGCAATCAGAATATCGAAGTTTATCACTCCCTTATCTAAATCATTAAAAATATCATCTAACTTATACAAATCGGCACCGGCTTCTTTTGAAGCAGCTTCGTCAGAACTTAAGGCCGCTATTTTTAAGACTTTGCCAGAGCCGTGCGGCAGCATCAGGTTATCTCTAACGTTTTGATCAGCATGCTTAGGGTCAACTGCTAAATTAACGTGAAGTTCAACTGTTGCATCAAATTTAACAAACGAAGTTTTTTTAGCTAGTTTAATCGCTTCTTCTAGGGCGTAGGCTTTATTAGCTTCGACTAGGCTTGCCACTTGCTTATACTGTTTGGAGCGTCTTTCTGATCTAGGTTTAGTAGCCCTTGGTTTAGTTTTTTCAGGCAACGAGTCTTGGCTAGACAGCTTTTTTTGCTGTTTAACTAGCTGTTGCTGTTTTTCGGCTATGGCTTTAGCGCTTCTTTTTCCGGCTTTCGCGGTGACTTCTTTAGTTTCGGTAGCGTCCTTAACTGACGTCTTGGTAGTTTCTGGCTTGAGCTTTTTAGGCGCTATCTCAGCGTCTTCTTGCTTAAGTTTATTATTTGTTGGCATTACTTTACTCCTTCTGTGGTCGATCAGCATTAAATGCCTCCCACACGTTTAGTATTACTTTATTAGTGCGCTAGCTTTTAGTTCTAACCAAATCATACTTCTACTTCAACGCCCATACTGCGAGCAGTACCTGCCACCATTTTTTTAATGGCTTCAACATCGTCCGTGTTCATATCCTGCGCTTTAGCTTCTGCGATTTTATTGAGCTGTTCTTTAGATAATTTTTTTGTTACCTTTTCACTATTGGGTTTACCGGAACCTTTATCAATGCCCAGTTCCTTTCTGATGCGGTCATCTGTCGGGGTACTGACTACGCTAAAATTCATCGATCGATCGTCGAAGATTGTAATATGAACTGTCACGTCCTGCCCAGCCATATCTTTGGTCTGTTCATTAAAGGGCTGTATGAAATCCATCATGTTTACGCCGTACTGGCCCAGAACACTGCCCACAGGTGGCGCAGCACTAGCTTGCCCACCTTTAAGCTTCATCTTTAAGTTTGCTTTTATCTCTTTTGCCATTAATAAATCGAGCGGAGATTTTACTCACGCTCTCCTTCCCTTTTTTTAAATATTAAAAATAGAAGTGCGTAACAAAACTAGTCTATAACAGATTAGCCTTTAAGTCTAGCGTTTTTCTTGTTAATTAATTTTACGGAAGCCCCCGCTATAGCACCGGCTGCTATTAGTATAGTGCTGCCAATGATGATGCCCTTTTTTTGATCAATTTGACTGACTATAAGATTAACATGACCAGGCACATCGGATGGTTCGATGCCTTTTATTTCATGGCCTTTAACGCGTTTAATCTTATCGTCTTTAAGGTGTAAGGAAAACTCAGCCTCTGTAGAAGAGGCATCAGTTATGTCGGTTATCTTTCTAAGACTAGTTTTGGCTAAATTTAGCGCAAACCCTGGCTGCTCAAGGCCAGGTGGAAAATCGCCTGCTTGAGGGTAGCCGCCATAGTTAGACAGATTTTCAATACTAGCCATAATGTCGCTACTTATAATTAAACTCTTTTTACTTGCAAACTATCAAGCTCGACGGATGTTTCACGGCCAAACATATTAACGAAAACTTTAAGCTTACCTTTACTTGGATCGATTTCGTTGATGCTACCGTCGAAGCCCTTGAAAGGCCCGTCAATGATATTGACAACTTCGCCTACGCTAAAGTCTATTTTATGTTTAGGCTGTTCAAGACCCATGCGTTTTTGAATTTTTTCAATTTCATCTTCTTCTACTGGTGTTGGGTCAATGCCGCTACCAACGAAACCAGTTACTGATGGCGTGTTTCTGACTATAAACCAAGCGTCTTCAGATAATTTCATTTGAACAAGTACGTATCCTTGAAAAATACGCTTTTCTACCACCCGTCGTTTGCCATTCTTAATTTCGATCATTTTTTCTTTAGGCACTAAAACTTCAAAAATTTTATCTTTCATGTCTAAACTATCGGCTCTTTGCCTAATGCTTTCAGCGACTTTTTCTTCATAGCCACTATAGGTATGAATTGCATACCAACGTTTGGAGGTGTCGTATCGTTTTTTAGTCATAGTTTCTTTCATAAAGTCCTCTACTTAATTAAAATTTGCTTAAATATTTTACCTAGAACCCAATCGAGCCCTGCTATTGCAGCTCCAAAAACTACCGCAAAAGCTAAAACGGCATAGGTTAACTTCCAGCTTTGTTTCCAGCTTGGCCAGGTAACTTGTTTTAACTCTTTAAAACTAGCTACTAAGTAAGTTAAAAATAGCAGTTTAGCAATTAGACGTAGTAGCTTTATAGCTGGTTTGCCAAGACGGGTTTTGCTAAAAAGTTTCCATTGCTTTGAAACCGGTCGACTAATTTTACTTAATAATTTAGCAATTTGCTTAAACCACTTCACAAAAAATTTTGGCTTAGTTTGCTTAGACGCTTCATTCTTAATAGCTTTTTGCCTAAACGTTTCGGGGTTTTTGACAATTCTAGTTTTAGACTTAGTCTTATGAGGCTGGTTAGCCATAGCGATTATCCCATTTAAATTAAAATAGCCTACATTATTTGTAGGCCGTTCATGTCAATATAGCAAATTTATACCCTTGTGGTCAAGTTATGCTAGGAATATAGTATAAAGCAGATGGACATTGCGGTTATTTTGCTGGTTGTGATTAGCTTGGTTGAAGCATCGATGTGGGTGGAAGCCTTCGGTCAATGGCGCCGGGTTTTGGCCATGATAGTCATTTTAGTGCAATCAATTAGCCTAGGCTTGATTGTAGGCATAGATTTTAATACATGGTCAGCCCTTCTGTTAATTATTTCTGCCTATAGGCTAATTAACTTGTTGCGTTTTATTGACGGGAAAACAGAGCCTAATTATTTAAAAATAGTTGTTAGAAGGTCTAGCTTAAGATTGATAGGCCTCCAGCTAATCATTGGCTTAGGCTGGTTGGGGGCTAGTCATTTAGCTATTAGTGAAAAAGCGCTACTGCTCGGGCTTAGCTTAATTGATGCTTTAGCGGTAGTCGGTTTGGGCTTTTCTATCTATAAAAGTTTAAAAAGAAACCAATCGCTAAAATTTAATAGTTTAGCAAAAGAGGACCTGCCGTCTGTGTCTGTTTTAATTCCGGCTAGAAACGAGACGGTTGACTTAGAGGCTTGTTTGACTAGACTGCTCACTTCAACTTACCCAAAACTAGAAATTCTAGTTCTAGATGACTGTTCTCAAGACAAACATACACCCTTAATTATCAAGGGTTTTGCTCAGGCCGGTGTACGCTTTATTGCCGGTAAACAACCGCCTAAGTCATGGCTAGCTAAAAATTATGCCTATCAGCAATTACTCGAACAAGCCAGTGGCGATATTTTGGTTTTCGCTGGTGTTGATACTAGATTTAGTCCAGATAGCCTGAATAATCTCATAACCTACATGCTCAGTAATGACCTCAGAATGATCAGTGTGATGCCCAAGAACTATCTTAAGTCGGGTCTTAGTCTAGCCAGCTTTATCATGCAGCCAGTTCGTTATGCCTGGGAGTTAGTCGTGCCAAGATATTATTTAAAACGGCCACCAGTACTGAGCACCTGCTGGGCAATTTACAAAGATAAAATCGATAATTATGGCAGCTTTAAAGCCATTAGTAGAAGTAGCGATCCAGAAAGGTATTTTGCTGCTAAAGCATATAGTGAGTCACACGCCTATAATTTTATAATGGCTGATTCTAAAATAGGGCTGTTTAGCCAAAAGACTTTCGGGGAGCAATTTGCCACGGCTGTTCGGACTAGATATCCGCAAACTCATCGCCAAATAGAAACAGTCGGTCTACTGTCTATCGCCCAAGTATTTATTTTTTTAGAAGCTTTTTACGGATTAATCTGGGGGTTAACGTTGTCGGATTTCGCTGTGGTAGCTTTAAGTTTAGTCAGCCTTATTAGTCTAAGCTTAATTTATCAAGCAATTTGTCAACAAACATATCTAAAGTTTTTACCACTGTCTTTAATTATTTGGCCAATTGCCGTTATTTACGATATTGCCACGCTTAATTATTCGATGTGGCAGTATGAGTTTAACCAAGTTGAGTGGAAAGGCCGTAATGTCTGCTTGCCAATTATGCATTATCAGGCTTTAGATCAGGAACGGCTACGCTAAAGGTTGAGCCTTGATTCAGCTCGCTGTCCAGCCCTAGATCGGCATGAATCAGCCTGGCTAGTTTTACTGTCACATACAAACCTAGCCCAGTACCGTTTGCTTGCCTAGTCCGATAATCCTCGCTTCTGAAGAATTTATCAAACACCCTGTCTTGATCAGCCACACTAATACCGATGCCTGAATCTTTAACTGAGAACTTAATGCCTTTATCTATATCCTCTACTGTTATGGTTATTTGGCCCTGCTCGGTATATTTAATAGCGTTAGTGATAAAGTTTTGTAGTATCTCTCTTAGGTACAAGCGGCATGAGTTAATTTGTTGGTGTGTAGATTTTATTTCAGTGACTAAGTTAAGCCCCTTGTCTTTAACTTGTTTGTCGTATGATCTTTTTAGATCTTCAACTAACTCATTAATGTCGATGGCAGTAATATCGATTTGTAAAGTGCCTCTTTCGGCTCGGCTTAAAGTTGATAAATCATTGATCAAATCAGCCAAAAACAAGACTTGGTCATGCGCTGCTTTAAGAGCTTCTTTAATATTATCAGGCGTTTCCGTTTTATTGGACATGAAGATAGCATTAGACAGGTTGCCTTCGGCAATAGCTATAGGCGTTCTAAGCTCGTGACTAGTAACGCTTATAAACTCATCTCTTTCTTCCTCAAGTGATTTTTCTCTGGTAATATCTCTGAGCAGCATCACGAAACCTTTTTGGCCACTTTTGCCATAGCTTAATCTAACTGGCGCTAAACTTAGATATAGATTAATTTTACTGCCATCAGCGTAGGTTAGACGATAGTCACGATTAACTACAGGGACTTTAGCTTGCTTAATAAAAGCGTTGATATCGACGTTCTGATTATTTTTATCTATCGGCTTAAAGACTGACTCTAGTGGGGTCATCAGGCTTAAATTATTGATATCTAAAATATCGAGTGCCGCGGCATTATAGCGAATAATTTGTAAGTTCTCATTTAAAGCTATAACCGCATCTGCCAGGCTGTTTATCAGTGTCATCAGTTGCTCATGTTCTAAAGCCTGATTTGAGGTTTTGTTAGCTTTATGCTTTCTAAAGGGCATGGCTATATTATGTCACATTCCGCTAATGTTTGTTTTGTAGTTTTTTAACTCAAGTTTTAGGTTTTTAGGTTTAAGGCCGAGCTGCTCCATTTGTTGCCAGAAGACCGGACCGTGTTTAAAGACTTTAGTGTGAGTTAACTCGTGATAAATAACGTAATCTATTAAGTGCCAAGGTAGTTGCATAAGGTATAAATTGAGCGTAATGTTTTTCGCTTGATCACAACTACCCCAGCGACTAGTCATCTTTTTTATTTTTAGGCTTTTATATTCATAGTGGTGGAGTTTGGCTAAGTAATCTAAGCGTTCAGATAGAAGCTTTTCGGCCTGAAGCTTAAGCGCCTTAGTCGCAGCTTGTTTAGCTTTGGCTTGAATAGGACCTTCCGATATGAGCGATCCCTTAGGGTAGGAGATGATAATATCATTTCGAACAATCCTTGAGCTTAGTCTATTGGTAGTAACTTCTTTAAAGTAAATATGATGACCCTTGCCGATAGATTGGCCATCATGAATCAGCGGCTCGGCTGGCGTATTTGACTCTATCCAGTCAAGTCTTTTTTTGGCAAAATCTACCCCAGCCTGATAAGGCGCCCAGTAAGGAATAGACACCCGAACTTGGCCGTGGCTATTTATGCTCATACGCAAATTGCGGGCCGATTTTCTTTTGTAAACTTTAATAGAAGTTGAAGGCCCAATAAAGAACTGTTTAAAAGCCATCTTAGTGTCGAATAGAAATAGTGCGCCTGGACATATCAACTCTACCGCCTGCATTTGGGATTAGATTAATCATGCCCGGTTTAATAACCTTATCGTTAGCGTCGCTTTCTAGTAGAACACCTTGGCTTCTCAGTTTAGCTACCATGGCGCTGAGCTGCATATTGAATAAATGTTTGCCACTGATGACTATATACCCTTCACTAATATTGGGATTTTGCATTTGCTCGACTAAACTGTCGAAGGTCGTGCGATCCCAACCGGCTGCATATTTATCATCGGCTTTTCGTTTATCGCGCTTAATATTTCTGTAAAAAGCAGTCTCGATGTCCATTTGGAACCAGGCCGTTAAGCAAGTCGCATGATTGCGTCTAGCCATGTCAGCTAACTGTAGTCTTTGGCCTCGTCTTAAAAGGTTAGCGTCGTAAACTACACTCACCCCAGAGCTTAAAAATTCCTCAGCCATGTAGTTCTGTAATTGGGTAACTACGGCATTTTCTTTTTTGTCGTATTGGGGATCCTCAAACAGTTCTCCCCTAATCCTGTCAGCTTGTAAGTGGGCTGCTTGGACTTGTTCAGTAAATTGGCGAGCGAAGTAGGTCTTACCCGAGCCTGGATAGCCATAAAGCAATAACAAAAACGGTTTTGCTGGTTGAATCTTCGCCATAGTCTTATTATGTATAGCAGATTTTTTATAGATTGAAAAGTTTTTTAGTTAGGTTTATTAATGAAATGCTAAAAACAATTTACGTTAAATTAGCCTAATTTGTTAATATTAGGTGGTATTCTAGGTGATGGACGATTTGGTAAGTCTAGGGGAGTAGCTCAGTTGGCCAGAGCATCGGTCTCCAAAACCGAGGGTCGCAGGTTCAAATCCTGTCTCCCCTGCCAGGGACTCTTATTGTTTAAGCTATTACGACCTTAATGGTGGTAAAGGTAAAAGTACTATTCATCAATCGATTGTTACATTATAATAAGCACCAAAATTCAGAAACTGCATGAGTTATAAAACTTATTAAAAAAGAACTGCTAGGGAGAGAAAAAAATAAAAACTTTAGGAGAGCAAGCTGCTCTCAAACTAAACTTTATTATTTTAACCCCTCCCTAGTTATAAGTCATCTGTTTTAGGATGCCAAAGTTGTATTAAGACTTTAACGGCAAACGCTAAATTATGTTTTAGCGTTTGGCTCACTTGTAACCCCTTTAAGGTGCTGTTATTTTTTAAAAATTACGTACAGAATTAACACTATTTCTAATACCGGGATTAGTGGGACAAAAAAAATCGTCGCAAGGTCGTTCCATACCAAAGGCCACACATCAACATCCTCTTCACCTCGATGTTTATTCAAAAAATGATCTTCATAAAGGGTAGTTAAATACATAATGATTATTATCAGCAATCCACTAACGATCAGTCCAGCTACACAAATGAGAATATCTTTTAAAACATGAGACATTTGTAGTCACCTCGGGCTAGAGTTGGGTTTTTAAAACAGAGAACTTGTTAAGGTCCGGAAGCTTAAATTAGCCTCTACGAAACGAATATATTCTAATATAAATTACTATATTAATCAAGCCAAAATATCGGCACATATACCATGAGAGTAGGTAACTATGATATAATGTCTTTCTATGAGGAGGACTTAATAGATCTACGCATGAGCATAAATGTCTTTCTGAATAATGATGAGCTTCTAGAAGCTACTGCTGATGAATTGGCTATGAGGTCAGACCCTAACGATAAGAATAAGTATGATTTTGTGCCATATCAAAAGCTATTTAATATAGATGACAAAATTGTTTTAGGATTCGCTGGAGATGATATTGGACCCCAAAACACCCTAGATTATTTTCGGCTATCTGCATTAACTGCTGTCAGAAAAACCGCAGATACCGACAGTTTAATACAGTGGCTATTAGAATTTACTTTTGCTCATGATGACGGGTTTAAAAGGCCAGATTATATTCTCCTAGGCTTATATGATAACTGTCCACGCATATTTGTAATTAGCCGTGAGGACGACTATAAGAAGGCTCATGAAGTTAAGAATGACCATGCCTGTATTGGATATTTGGATGGTATTGAAGAAGCCTATGAAAAAGTTAAGTACACATCTAGCGATATCGCTATAGATCTCATTCAAGATAGATGCAATGTAACTAATGGTATGGTTGGTGGGATCCCAAGACGATACATTGTAGATAAAGATGGAGTGAAGGAATTTAAGTTCACAAAACCACTAAAGCCAGAGTATAATAATAAAAATATGACCAAGAAAGATAAGCCTGCTAATAACCTTACTAAGCAAGAGTTCTTTAAGGTGTTAAAAAAAGTTAGTCGTAAGATTAGCTCTACCGAAACAAAGCAATAAAAAATCAGAGTTAGGTTTTTGATTGTAATCGATGTTTTCTAGCCTCTTTCTTTTGTTCTAACTCGTTCCATATCTCTTGAAGTCTATCTGGCCAATCGTCGGTATAAATATCTGTAGCCTCATACCCAAGTTTTTTACTTAACTCCTTATACTTTTTATGTAGTTGATTAACCTCGTTTTCAAGTTTTAAATATTCTTTTTTTATCGTTTCGTCAACATTTTCGTGTGTAGAATCATAATAAATTTGGTTTCTTAAAATACACACTTGCCAGTTTATATATGCTTTTATTAACTTAAAACCGTCGCTACCTGGTGGAAATTGTTTATCTATTTCGGTTTTTCTCTTTGCTCTTTCAAGAGTAGAATTAGCATTCATCTTTTCAGAAAAAACTTCCCTGATAACTTGACCAATAATCCAGCCAGCAATAATTATTCCTATTGCAATCCAAAACATACGCTAATTGTATCACCTCAAAAGAGACGGCCTCAGACTTTTGTCTTACTACCGTCTCCGTATGGTACGAGCGGCCAGATTCGAACTGACATCAACGATTTCGAAAAAAACGCATTTTATCCGTTAAACTACGCTCGCTCGTAACCAACTTATAGTATAACAAAAAAAGCTCCGAAGAGCTTTTCTTGTTTCCGAAATCGTACAAATTTGCATTTATATTATGCGCATAGCAAAATTGCACTGTCAACCATATATGTCATCAAACAGATATAAAAATGTGCATAACCATTAGCGATTATCTATCCTAGACATCAGCGACCAGAACATAGACGGTGCTTGTCTGTGGCTATACCTAAAAGCATATTCATCTGCATAGGCTTGTACATATTTGGGGTCAACATGTCGATAAACTCCCTTAATACCACGCTTCATGTTTGACCATAAGTTCTCAACGTTTTGTGTATGAACTCTGCCTACAACATACTGTCTTTCGCCATGATTTACTGTGTTATGTTCATAGCCTCGCCTGTTAAGTAATTTGTAAGAGCCATGCTCATCTGTATAGACAACAGCACTATTATCAACAGACTTCTCAATCTCAGGTACTAGCACTCTAACACCGCTACTATTAACGTGACGTACTTTAGCTCTACCTTCACGCTCAACCATACCAAAGACAACTTGACTTTCATGGGGTTTAACACTTGAGCGTTTTTTTGGGTCAGCATGTAGGTACATTTCATCAATCTCAACCTCGCCAGTTAGATTATCGTCATCATCACCCATCATTGAACGTATTTGATGGAACATACGCCATGCAGTCTTATACGTAACACCAAGCTCACGCTCTAGCTGTTTGGCACTTATTCCAGCTCTTGTAGCCGACATTAAGTAAATAGCATAAAACCATAGAGTTAAGGGTGTAGATGAGTGTTCAAAGATTGTACCTGCTGTAGGGTGAACATGATGACCACACGTTTCACAGCTAAACGACTTCCTCGTTCTCATTAAGTGATGAGGCGTTATCTTTTTACAGATTTTGCAGTAAATACCATCAGGATACAGATAGTCTTTAAGCCAGATTAAGCAAGAAGCCTCATCTGGAAAGTCGCCCTGAAAGTCTTTAATTGTATACCTCATTGATTTCATACTTACAGTATACACCCCTGATTACCTACTGTCAAGGGATAAGTGCCAAAATATCTGCTTATAAACTCTTCTACTGACAAAATGTTTTTAGGCATTCCTGATTTAGGGATAGCTTATGCTAAACTTATTAAGAAATAATCATGGACTATACTAAGCAATTAAATTCATTTAATCTTGATAATTTGCCAGATCTGGAGGTTGCAGTGCTTGGAGCGCTAGAAATGTTAAGCCAAAAGCAATTGCCATCAATTGAGCTTAACCAATTTAAGCATCCTTTGGTAGTCGGTAGTGGTAACGCTGAAGCCACCGGTAGGATCATCTTTAGTGATAGTGGAGCAATTTATGCCAGTGAAAGTAATGTGGAGGCTAAGCTCAAAGCCATTTCCGATATAGACGAAGTTATTATAGTTTCAGCTAGTGGCGGAAAGCATGCACCGATAATAGCTCGTCAAGCTGCTGCGGCTCACAAACACATTACTTTGATTACAAATACACCTGGTTCATTAGTCGAACAAGCTGTAGACAAAAGTCTTATCACGGTTCATGTTTTTCCTAAAAACCGAGAACCTTATACCTATAACACCAGTACGTATATGTCGATGCTACTTGGTTATACGCATGAAGACCCCAGCGCTATCAAACAATTCATTGAAACTGATTTACAATCTCTAAACATGCCAGATTTTAGCAAGTATAATAAGTTCTATCTGATAGTGCCACCTCAGTTTTCTGGCATAGTCAGAATGCTACAAGTTAAGTTTATTGAATTATTTGGCCGTAATATCGCCAGAGATATTGAAACCAGTGAATATGTCAAACACGCTACGACAGTGGCTCCCAGTAACGAATTATTTATTAGTTTTGGCGAGATTAATCAGACTTGGGGTCAGTCCGACCAGCGAATCAATATACCCTTACCTAAATCATCTAATTACGTAGCCATGATGGCCGTAGGCTACTACCTGGTGTCGCAAATTCAAAAAGCTCAACCACCTTATTTTAAAGATAATATTGCTAATTACTGCAGCTATATTTCGGCTATATTTAACGAAACGATTGAGCCAATAGTTGAAGCCGGTAATTAAAGTGAGCAGGCTTCATGGTCAAAAACAGGCTGATTGAGAGGACTAATCTTATCAGTGGAAAAAGTGTTGCATCTGTTTAAGGCTATGCTAAAATAAAGAAGTATTACGCTTGTGTTAATTATGTCTACAGGCATATAATTAACCTGTAAAA
>DAHWAT010000010.1 GCA_027327085.1 Candidatus Saccharimonadota bacterium | reverse complement strand
GTTCATCTATGCTTCTATCGATTGCGTCTTGATCTTGATTTTGTGTATTGTCATTACTTTGATAATTTTGTTGTCCAAACATAATCCCTCCCCCTGTTTATGACCTATATGTTTAAGCTTAAGCTATACTATATAGTAATTGTTTTTTAATTTCTAGGCAGGCATTTATGTTAGACGACCTTAAGTATATTAATTCCAAAGACAAAGATGACGCTTTAGGTGTAATTAAAAACCAATGGCAGCAGTTAGACTATCAATTCTCGTTTGATATTAAGGCCTTTAAGCCAAAGAATATAGTTTTATCCGGTATGGGTGGATCAGCCTTCCCATCCCTATTTATTAGTACATGGCTAGATTTAGAGGTGCCATTTAATGCTGTCCGCGATTATGAATTACCGGCTTATGTAGATAAAAATAGTCTGTTTATCGCTTCGAGTTATTCAGGTAATACCGAAGAAACCTTAAGCGCCCTTAGCCATGCCGAAAAACGTCAAGCCAAAATTGTTGTTGTATCGGCTGGCGGTCATTTACTTGAAACGGCTAAACTAAAAAATTATTGTTTGCTGCAGATTCCCGGCAATATTCAGCCAAGAATGAGCTCCTTCTATTTTCTAGCTGGACTAACCCAGTTGTTTCAAAGACTTGGCTTAACTAGCCAAGCTAATTTACAACAACTAAGCCAAGCTGGCCTATGGCTAAAAGACCAGACTAAGAACTGGCAAGCAACAGTGCCAGTTAGAAAGAACCCGGCCAAACAACTGGCACTTGAGTTAATCGGTCGATCGGTTATCATTTATTCTGGTCCTAAACTTTTTCCAGCCGCTAATAAATTTAAAATCTGTTTGAATGAAAACGCCAAAAACTTGGCATGGGTTAATCAATACCCAGAATTTAATCACAATGAATTTATAGGTTGGACTTCGCATCCTGTTGATAAGCCGTATGCATTAGTTGAAATTAGATCAAAGCTAGAGCATGAAAGGGTGCAAAAGCGGTTTTTAGTCAGTGAACGATTATTATCCGGTAAAAGACCTAGTCCTAACGTTATAAAACCTCTTGGCGATAGCCTAATTAAGCAATTGATTTGGACTGCCAATTTTGGCGATTACGCTAGTGTATATCTAGCTCTACTTAATGGTGTTGATCCTACCCCAGTAGCATTGGTCGAAAAGCTGAAACAGGCATTAAATTAATTTCTAAAGACCCAACAGCTACTTATCTTAGGGTTTTTTAACTAACAATCCAAAGGTATAATTTATTTACAATGACAATGAATCTTAGCGATCAAGAATGGAAAAAACGCCTTTCACCTGAGCAATATAAAATACTTAGACAAAAGGGCACTGAAACACCGGGCACAGGCGAGCTACTTAAGAACAAAGACACCGGAGATTACCTATGCGCTGCCTGCAACCAAGTGGTGTTTAAAAGTGACACCAAATTTGATAGTAAAAGTGGTTGGCCCAGTTTTTATGAACCGGCTAATACCCAAGCAGTTAGCTTGGAGCAAGATGATAGTTTTGGCATGCATCGCATTGAAGTAACTTGCTCAAACTGCGGTGGCCATTTAGGTCATCTTTTCAATGATGCCTATGACCAGCCAACCGGCATGGTGTTTTGCATTAATTCAACTAGCTTAAAATTCAAAAAACAATAAAAGAAAAAAGCTTCCTTTGCAGGAAGCTTCTCCCTCTGTTGAAGTAAGTTTATCCCGAAGAATATCTTTGCTACAACAGACTACCTTTTTAGGGGTAGTACCACCTCACATGGCGGTATTTATTATTCTAAGCCTAGCCGATTAACTAAACAAGCCCAAAATTGAAAACTTGTGGCCAAAATGTGTAAAAATTGCGAACAACTATTCTACCTAATTAGTTTTAAGCGTACTTAGTTCCCCAAACCGCCATTTGCTCTAGTGTAGGCAGTAGATCATGACCCTTTTTGGTCAGACTATAGATGTTTTTATGTGGCTGATGGGCCAGGCATTGCCTTTTAATAATGCCTTGGGCCTCAAGGTCATCGAGTCTCTGCGACAGCGTTCTGGGATTGATGTTGCCAACAGATTTTTCTAACTGGCAGAAGCGTTTTGGTCCATCAAACAGATCTCTTAGGATTAAAGCCGTCCATTTGTTACCAATAACTGTCATGGTTGCTTCAATACAACCGCTTCGAGACTTAAGACCTACATTTGAACTTATCATGCTTTACAATGTATAGCATTTTTACTATACTAACTAGGTTAACTATAAAAAGTATAGCATAAATAAGGAGAAAACAATGGCAAAAATAGCAGTAATAATTGGTAGCGTACGACAAGGACGCGTAACAGATAAGTTGGCAAAGTGGGTTAATCAAGAAGTAGCAAAAACAGCTGAATCAGAAATTGTCGACCTTAGAGATTATCCTCTGCCTTTTTTTGACGAGACTATACCACCTCGTTACAACCCCGAGCGTAAATTAACTCCAGATGTCCAAAAATGGGTCAGTAAAATGGGTCAATTTGACGGTTACGTATTTGTTACCCCTGAATATAACCGATCTATCCCTGGTGTTCTTAAGAATGCCATTGATAGCTTAGACAATGGTTTAGTCGATAAGCCAGCTGCCATCGTGGCTCATGGTTCTACGGGCGGTGCTCAGGCAGTAGCTAGCCTGCGAATCACTTTACCAGGTATTGGGCTTGTCAGCTTACCTAACGCTTTATTCTTTAGCGACGGAGTAGGCGATGCCATTGACGAAGAAGGAGTTATAAAAGCTGAATTTCAAGAGGGGCCATATAGCCCCCAGTCTCAACTAGAAGGCCTAGCAACTGCCATTGTTAAATACGCCGAGGCTTTAAAAAGCGTTCGAGCTTAAATATTTTAAATTTGTTACTGTATAATCATTACTAATGATTGACAAAAACTTGGCACCGACTAAGTTGCTATGGGTTGACCTTGAGATGACCGGTCTAGATCCTCAGCAAGACGTTATTCTAGAGATAGCAGCCGAAGTAACAGATTTTGAATTTAAAACTTTAGCTAGCTACGAAGCTACCATTAATCAACCAGAAGAGTTAGTTTCGCAGTTGATGGCTAAAAATAGCTGGTGGGCAGACTATCCAGCCAATCGAGACGATTTTTTAGGCAAACTCAGCAGCGGTAAAACTGCCGACCAAGTTGAGGCGGATATATTGGTTCTGATAGATCAGTATTTCAAGCAAGAGCCAGCTGTACTAGCCGGTAACAGTATCCATAACGATAGAAGATTTATTCGTCATTATTGGCCTAAGTTTGAATCTAAGCTTCACTACAGGATGCTTGATGTTAGCGCCTGGAAAGTCTTAATGCAAGGTAAGTACGGCCTTAGTTTCGACAAGAAAGAAGTACACCGAGCCTTTGATGATATTCAGGCTAGTATTGCTGAACTTCAATTCTATATAGAATGGTTTAGAAACGAAAGATAAATCGGCATGGACTTGAACGAACTTGAGCAATTTATTTTGTCCTTGCCAAGTGTTAGCGTCTCTCAACCATTTGATGATCATAAATTAGTTTATAGCTTGAACGACCAGATGTTTGCCATTATAGATAAAGACAAAAAACCTTTAAAGTTAAGTCTTAGGTGTGACAGTCAGCTCTCAAGTATACTACGCCAAAAATATGACGAGGTTATGCCGGGTGACCATTTGGATCAAAGATTTTGGAACACTATTATATTGTCTGGTCAGCTTAGTCAGCAGGATATTAAAGATTTAATTAGGCATGGCTATAACTTGATTGAATCAATAACCGTTAGCTAAACTAGTTAACAATAAGTTTGCCTGATTATATTGACTAGACAGTATTTGTCTGGCTTGATGCGAGGTAGTTTTGCTATAAGCAACTTTAAGATCAATTAAATAATTTTTTAATTGTATGGCGGCAATATTGCTGAACGTAGCATTAAAATTACCCGAGTTTTCGGCGTTGGTCAGTAAATTATTAGTAGCTGGGCTAATTTTTGCGTTTAAAATAGCTGAGTTAACTTTAACTCCATTGGTGGTTAAAAAAGATTGCAGGGTAGCACTATTAGAAGACAGCGCTAGATTAGCAGTGCTAGCAAAATTTTGGTTCCCATAAGATGTATCTGACTGATTAAGAGCGATACTAGATATGTTAATTAGTTCTTGTTGATCTTCCAAAACTGAGTAGAAGTAGGGTAGGGGTGAAGGGCTTTTTAGCAGGTTAGTTATTATGATTAATAATATAACCATAACGGTGGCAATCATTAAACCAGTCAATATTTTACCGAGCTTCCCCCCAGGCATTTTCAGTTTTATAGATTTTGACCGTGAAGTTGAATCCAAGATAAAGCTATAATCGGTATCAACTTGGTTGGGGCTAGTCGATTGAAATAAATTATTACCAGCATTTTTGGGTAGATTATTAATATCTACAGTATGCTGTTCGCCAACTGGCATAGAGTGGGCTTGCCTTAGGGGGTTAGGCACGGGTGGTGGTAAATTTGGACGACTTTCCGGAATTTGAGGCCGTGGCTGAATGTTAGGTTCAAAATTTGGTGGCATATCTACCATATTAAAACATAAGCGGCGATCCTCAATCAAAAAGAGGATTACTTATAGGTTTTTGGCTTTGTCGTTCATAGCCAGGGTCTATCTATGAAAAGCTTATAGTTTTGCTTAGTTTAGGATTTATCGCCGAATAATTAATGATTCGTCTTAACGCATGTATTTACCTTGAAACTTGGTTTAAAAACTTAATTAAAGTCTTAAAAACCGTATTAATAAGCGTAATCTAGGGACTATACTCCCCAAATTACGTGTTATATATTGACAAATCCTTCATGACCAATAGATTAGGTTATGGTTTCTATAATGAGTATCAAAGGATAAGCAATATAGCTGAATTGATAGCTAAGGTACAATGATAACCATGGATGCAGTGGATGAAGTTAAGAATCGTCTTAGCATAGAAGATGTCATAGGCGAGTATGTTAGTTTAAAAAGAGCTGGCCGCAACTATAAAGCGCTAAGTCCTTTTACCAACGAAAGAACGCCTAGTTTTATAGTTAGTCCCGAAAAGCAGATATGGAAAGATTTTAGTAGTGGCAAAGGCGGTAGTGTGTTTGACTTTGTCATGGAGGTTGAGGGTATAGATTTTAAGGCTGCTTTAGAAATGTTGGCCAACAAGGCTGGCGTAGACTTAAATCAATACAGAACCACCTCTAAACAAACTCTGAATAAAGATAGGTTATACGAAGTACTTGAGACTAGTGCCAGATTTTATCAGGTGCAATTTTCAAAAAATAAACAAGCACTGGACTATGTCTTAACTAAGCGTAAATTCACTAAAGACACTGCTTTAAACTGGCAGTTAGGCTATTCGCCAAATACTGGTAATGCGCTTATTCAATATCTAAAAAAGCAAGGCTTTAGCGAAAAAGAACAGAGACTAGCCGGCTTAATTACTAACGCCTATCGAGGTGGTTATCAGGATATGTTCAGAGGCCGGTTAATGATACCCTTACAAGATTCTTTTGGTAAAGTTATTGGTTTTACAGCCAGACTGTTGACCGATCAAGATAATGGCCCAAAATACATTAATACGCCTTCAACTTTACTCTACGACAAAAGTCGTCATGTCTATGGCTTGCATCACGCTAAGGAAGCCATTAGAAAAAATAACTTTACAGTTTTAGTCGAAGGAAATTTAGATGTCATCGCTTCACATCAAGCGGGTGTAAAAACAGCCGTTGCTACCGCTGGAACGGCCATAACCGAAACCCAACTCAAAATACTTGGCCGACTCACTAATGATGTTCGTTTAAGTTTCGATAGCGATAGAGCCGGCATAGCCGCTACGGAGCGGGCGATACCTCTAGCCTACAAAGCTCAAGTTTCGCTAAGTATCATTAATATCCCTAGCGGCAAAGATCCAGACGAAGTCATCAAGAAGGACCCTAAACTTTGGTTAAATGCAGTCAGTCACAATATTTACGCGGTTGATTGGTTAATTGAGCATTACACCAGGTTTTTTAATCTGACAACCGGTAAAGGTAAAAAAGATTTTACAGATGCAGTCTTGCCGACAATTGGCCGACTCAATGATCCGGTCGAACAAAGCCATTACTTAAGTTTAGTCGCAGATTTAACCCGAGTAGATAAACCAGCTCTAGAAAAAAAGATGAAAAACAAGGAGCCTTTGGACTTAAATGTCCCAAGAAAAAGGATTAAAATCGAACCCAAAAATATAATTGTCGATAATGAAACCGTCAAAATACAGGACAAATTTTTAAGCTTAATGCTAGGACGTAAAACGCTAAGAGAATTTTTAAACCGTCATATTACTCAAACGATGTTACCAACCAGTAATGGCCAAAAACTATTTACCTTTCTTAAAGAACACCCAGATTATGACTATCAGTTGGGCAGAGACTTAAAGAATATAGAAGATTATGTTAAAATAGAAGTATTGCTCTACGAAGAGTTATACCAAGACCTAGAATTAAACGAATTGCATGAAGAAGCTGAGCGTTTAGAAGTCGATTTGGTAACTAAATTTGTAAAAATTGAGAAACAAAAATTAACAAGGCAATTAAATCAATCGTTAAGTGAAGCAAAGCTTAGGCTTTTACAAGAACAAGATAAAAAACTAAATACATTATTAAAACAAGTTAAAGGAGTTAAACATGCCTAAGAAGAAAGATAAGCCCTTATCGCCTAAAATTGATGTGGTTAATCTAGATAAAACTAAAGATTTACTACTGGAAAAAGCCAAAAAGGATGGTCACATTGACCAAAGAGACATATTTGCTGCTATTCCTGAAACGGTAGATAATGCTGAAATCCTAGATTTGCTTTATACTGAGCTTGCCGATAATAATATCGACATTATTGCTAGTGAACCCAATCCTGAAAACTTTAGCGATGAGTGGGAAGATGAAAACCTTGAAGACACAGACATTGAAGACACTGCTAGCATATATTTAGACGATGATGTGGCTGATGATTCGGTCCGATTATACCTAAGAGAGATTGGTAAAATTCCACTTTTAACGTCCGAAGAAGAGCTAGCTCTAGCGCAGCGAGTCGTTGCTGGCGATAAACAAGCAAAAGATCAGATGGCTGAAGCTAACATGCGTCTAGTCGTGTCTATTGCTAAACGTTACGTTGGCCGCGGACTAGATCTACTAGATTTAATCCAAGAAGGTAATACTGGTTTGCTTAGAGCAGTTGAAAAATTTGATCCTGACAAAGGTTTTAAATTTTCAACCTACGCAACTTGGTGGATTCGTCAAGCAATCACTAGAGCCATTGCTGATCAAGCCAGGACTATCCGTATTCCGGTTCATATGGTAGAAACCATCAATAAACTACTACGTACCCAAAGACGCTTAACCCAAGAGCTTAACCGTGAGCCAACTAACGAAGAAATTGCTAAGGAGATGGATATAGAGGTAGAAAAGGTTGAGCACATTATGAAGATTAAGCAGGACATATCCTCACTTGATGCTTCTATCCGGGACGACGAAGAAGACTCGGTGCTAGCTGATTTTATTGAAGACGAAGATACTATTTCACCCGAAGAATCAGCCACTGGACAACTCCTAAAAGAACAAGTTAAAGATATGTTAGGTGCTCTAACTGAAAGAGAGCAAAAGATCCTTAAATTACGTTTTGGCCTAGAAGATGGTAAAAGTCACACGCTTGAAGAAGTTGGTCAAGAATTTTCGGTAACTAGAGAGAGAATTAGGCAAATTGAAGCAAAAGCTCTAGCCAAGCTTAGAAAACACCGGGATGCCAAAAAACTACACGATTACATTAAGTAAACTATGCAAAAAACAAGTTATAAAATTATAGGACTTTCTGGGACTAACGGATCGGGCAAGGATAGCCTAGCTAATTACTTAGTCAGTCAGTACAACTACTATTTTGTGTCAGTGTCTGATTTACTGCGGCAAGAAGTCCAAAACAGGGGACTACCACCAGATCGCAAAAGTTTGAGACAAGTTAGTGCAGAGTGGAGAAGACAGTTTGGTCTAGGTGTATTAATTGACAAAGCGGTTAGTAACTTTAAGCAACAAACCGAGAACTACTCTGGGCTGGTCATTGCCTCTTTAAGAAACCCAGGTGAAGCAGATCGTGTTCACGAGTTAAACGGCAGTGTTATATGGCTTGATGCTGACCCTAAGCTTAGGTATGACCGTATACAGGCGAATAAAGCAGCACGCAATAACCGTCAAAGCGATAATATCTCCTTTGAACAATTTCTAGAAGAAGAAAAAGCTGAAATGTTTAGTCAAGGAGACGAAGCTACCCTTAGTATGAATGCAGTTAAGCAAAAAGCTGACTGGTTTATAGATAATAGTTTTAAAACTTTTAAAGAGTTTGCTGACTACATCAGTAGACAGCCATATTGGTAGATTATAGTTTAAAGCTGCGACGTAAAAACACTCGCATCAACCAATAAATCAAGGCGGCAGCTATAGCAGTCAGCCAATCAATTAAACCTAAACTGCCCGAGCTAAAATAAGGTTGGACCAAAGGGTTATATATAATGTTGGCAATCAAGAAGAATGAAGCACCGAAGGCTATGATTAACTGTTTATTACTCCATAAGTATTTACTAAAGAATTTTTCTCGTCTATCGCTTCTTTCAAATAAAAGGTAAACATACAAACATAGAACTAGCGTTAAATAAGTGAGTGTGGTTGCTTGATGATATAACGGATTGCCGCCTAAACTTTTAAAATAAGATAAACCTACATTATGCCTAAGCATGAAAAATATATAATTTACATACGCTAGGGCAGAAGCCACAAAACCGAAACCAATAAAGCCAACAACAGAACGTTTGGTAATAATATGGTCTTTAAGGTTACGTGGCTTATCACTCATTAAATTGCCTTGTTCTTTATCCCAGCCAAGGGCAGTTATTGGTAAAATTTGTGCTACAACATCAATCGCTAGTATTTGAATAGCGGTTATCGCAGGTGGTACATTAAATAGCGATAAAGCGCCCAGACCAATCAGAACCGTAAACAATTCACCGGCGTTATCGGTTAAAGCGCAGCGAGCGGCCTTACGGATGTTTTGGTAAGTTAAGCGGCCTTGTTTGATGGCGCTAACCAGACTATTAAAACTATCGTCAAGTAGGACTATTTCAGCTGCATCTTTAGCAACATCGGTACCGGTTCTACCCATAGCTACCCCAATATCGGCTCGTTTCAAAGCCGGGGCATCATTAATACCATCACCGGTTACTGCTACAACATGGCCACTTTTTTTAACAATCTCAACGATGCGTAATTTATCTTCTGGAGCAACTCGAGAAAAGACCGCCCCACCTTTTTCGACTAACTGCAAAATCTGGATATCAGCTAGATTAGCTAAATCACTATCTAGGATAATATTTATATTTTTAGCTAGATTAGCCTTCATGGCTATGGCTTTAGCTGTGGTGGGGTAGTCACCAGTTACAATTGATACTTTGACATGTGCATTGGCTGCGGCTTTCATTGCGCTTGGTACAGCTTCACGTAAAGGATCTATCATGCTAACCATGCCTAAAAATATAAAATCGTCCTCAACTTCATCCATGATAAATTTTTTATGGATTAGTTTTTTTGGTAAAACTCTAAAGCCAAAAGCCAAATTTCGTTTAGCTGATTTAGCTTCCATCTCGTTATAATTGGCTAAAAATAGTCTATCTTTATCTGACAATTTTCGAATATGGCCATGGTCCCAAATCTGACTAGACTTATTAAGCATACTTTCAGGGGCTCCTTTACTAAAAACAACCACTTGATCGTCTCGTTTACGGACGGAGCTTAGAAGTTTACGGGCAGAATCAAATTGAAATTCTTTGAGCTCTGGATATTTAGATAAAACATTATCGTTGTTGTAACCTACCTTGGCTGCCAGGGTAATTAAAGCACCCTCGGTTGGATCGCCGACTACATACCAATCGCCATGTTCTTCGTCGGGTGGATTAACCTTGGCATTTGAAGCTAAAATAGCAGTTATAAAGAACAGGTCCAAAGCTGCGATAGTTGTTTTGCTAATGGCTTTACTACTGGAGTCTAAAACTTGGCCATCCGGCTGATAACCAGAACCGGTAACCGAGTACTTTGTTTTACCAATTAGCAACTGTGTAACTGTCATTTCATTTTTTGTTAAAGTGCCGGTTTTGTCAGTTAAGATAAAGTTGGTAGCTCCAAGTGTTTCTACGGCTGAAAGTTTTTTAACCAGAGCATTAGCCTTAGATAGCTTAGAGGCGGATTGTGCAAGCGTAATATTGACTTCGGCGACTAAACCATTAGGAATCATGGCGGCACCGATGCCAATACCAAATAAAATAGCGTTATGCAGTCCTAAGTTAGACTTAAGAGCGATGGCTGTTAAAGCTGCCGCTAAAATAACCGTACCTTCGGCTAGCCTGGTTGCTAAATGATGCATTTCCTTTTGAAGAGGCGAAGCTTCGGCCTTAGTGCTCTGACTAAGGCTAGCTATACGGCCAAGCTCGCTATGCATACCGGTACCAACTACTACTCCATGCCCACTACCGGTTGCAACGGTAGTGCCCATAAACAGTAAATTATGCCGATTTCCAAGAGGCACATTACTAGATATGGCATGAACAAATTTACGACTTGGATTACTTTCACCAGTCAAGGCAAAGTCATTAGTCGATAGTTCTGCTTCGTCTAAAATTCTTAAATCAGCCGGTACACTATCACCCTCTTCGACGTACACTATGTCACCCATGACTAATTGACTTGATTCTAATTCCTCTAGTTTACCGTCCCTCAAAACTTTGGCTTTTGGGACCATTAGTTTTTCAAGACTTTTTAAGACACTTTCAGCTTTATATTCTTGAAAAAAGCCAACACTTGCATTCATTAAAGAAATCAGGATAAGAATAGTGGCAGTTTTAATATCTTTTAAGTAGAGACTAAGTCCAGCGCTAAGTAGCAGCATAATAACTAGCAAATCCTTAAACTGTCGAATAAAGGTTAAAATAACTGGTTCACGATGCTTTTTTTCTAAGGCATTAAAGCCCAGCTTAGCTAGTCTTTCATTAGCTTTTTTATTGGTTAATCCTTGGGCTGAAGAGTTTAACTGAGACAGTACCTCTTCGGGGCTTAGACGGTAGTAATTAAGCTGTTTAATTTCTGCTGGCATTCATAAGCATTATATAGGAATTTAGGCCTAATTAAGCCTAACCTGAGCCAAAGATTAGTTAATGAAGCCAAAAACTTAATCCAATTAACCAATTAAAGCCATTACGTAAAAGCGTATAATTAAACCTGAATGAGTTCAGTAAAGAAGTTTGTGATTATTGATGGTAAAAGCGTTTTTTACCGTGGTTATTATGCCTTGCCCTATTTAAGCACTAAAGACGGTAAGCCAACCGGTGGAGTATTCGGTTTTGCCACCATGGCTCTAGAGGTTATAAGGAGACTTCATCCGGATTACGTGGCAGTGGCTTGGGATAAGCCAAAAACTAATATTAGACGAAGGCTGGAACTTTATCCGGAGTATAAAGCAGGCCGAAAACCGGCACCACCTGATTTTTACGAACAAATACCCTTACTACATGAACTACTCGACAGTTTTGGCTGGCCTTTATACGAGCTAGATGATTACGAAGCTGACGATATAATGGGCAGTCTAGCTCTGCAGGCTAGTCAAAAGGGTCTAAATACCATTCTGATTACTTCAGACCAGGATATGTTACAGCTAGTTAACGATAATATTCAGGTTTACGCTCTTAAGACAGGCTTATCTAATATAGAGCTGTATTCACCGGCCAGTTTTGAATCAAAATATCATATCAGAGTTGATCAATTCCTTGACTTTAAATCGATAAGAGGCGATGCTTCCGATAATATTCCTGGAGTTCCCGGTATTGGTGAAAAAGGAGCAGTAGAATTACTCCAAACTTATGATTCGCTTGACGGCATATATGAAAACATCGAGCTGATTAAAGATTCACTTAAGAAAAAATTAGTTAATGGTCGAAAAATGGCCTATTTGAGTAAAGAATTAGCTCAAATCTGGACTGATGCGCCGATTAAATTAGATCTGGATCAGGTTGATGGTAGTAAATTTAAGCCAGAAAAAGTTATAGCAGTTCTTGATAAGCTAGAGTTTAAAAGCTTACTTAAAAATTTACCTGATAATATGCAATCAGCCATGCAAAAATCTGGCCAAGTCAACGATTCCTTAAAAATTAAGCCTACTCAACCGGTTTTTATTAAATCAGCCGAAGAATTAATAGCTATTGAAGCTGGTGCCACCAAATATATTCATCTTTACTGTGAAGGGCAACATAGTCAAAATATCAGTGTTTTAGCTTTCGCCGACGCTAAGTCCAATAAAGTATATTGCCTAAACAAACAGCTGCTAGCTAATAAGACGATTACGGCTCAACTTAAAAGGATTTTTAACGATACTAAAATTGTTGGCTACGACTCTAAATATATAATCAAGGCCCTAATGAATCTTGGCATTAGTGATTTACAAATTGAGCACGATATCCAAGTAGGGGCATTTCTGCTTGACCCCCTAGGCAGGGAAAAGACCTTATTTGAATTAGCCAATAAGCTTTTAGGCTATGAAGGTAATAATTTTGATGAGTATGATCCTGAAAAGAAATTAATTACTGAACCGGAAATTATCGCCATCATTAAAACAATTCATAATCTACAGATTGATCAATTAAAGCAATTTAAAAAATTACAGTCACTAGCTAAAAATATTGAATGGCCTATCATTCCTGTTCTGGCTCGGATGGAGCAAATAGGTATTAAGCTTGATGTAAATTATCTAAAAAAGTTTTCGACTGAAATAAATCAGCTTATAGCCGATTTCAGTCAGCAAATATATAAGTATGCCGGACAAGAGTTTAACATTGATTCACCCAGTCAATTATCTGAGATTCTCTTTAAAGTTATGAAAATACCGGTTTACGGAGTTAAAAAGGGTAAAAATGGTTATAGTACAGCCAGTAGCGAATTAGATAAATTAAGAGGGCAGCATCCAATCATAGGTTTGATCAGCCAATATAGAGAAGTTGCCAAACTAAAAAATACCTATGTCGACACCTTACCGCTTCAAGTAGATCAGTCTTCAAGAGTTCATACTACCTTTAACTTAACAATTGCTCAAACCGGCCGCTTAAGCAGCACAGATCCTAATCTACAGAATATCCCGATTAGAACCAGCTTAGGCAAAAGAATTAGGACGGCTTTTATAGCTAGTCAGGGATGCAAACTAATCAGTGCCGATTACTCTCAATTTGAACTGCGTTTAGCTGCGGTTTTAGCAGGCGACAATGAATTAATTGACATGTTTAATAACGGTGCCGATATTCATGTAGCCACGGCGGCTAAGGTTTATGGGCGCAATCCGGAAGACGTTACCAAACAAATGCGTCGTAATGCTAAAGTGATTAACTTCGGTATTTTATACGGCATGAGTCCGCATGGGCTATCGGTGGCTACCGGTATGACGCCTGCTCAGGCCAATGAATTTATTAATAAATACAAGGAACTAAGAAAACCGATATTCGACTACATAGAAAGAGTTAAAGTTGATGCTAGATCACTCCATTTTGTGGAGACAATGTTTGGTCGACGCCGACCAACGCCAGATATTAATTCATCCAACTACATCGTTAGAAGCGCAGCTGAACGAGCTGCCATAAATTTGCCAATTCAGGGAACGGAAGCCGATATTATGAAGATGGCTATGATTAAAGTGGATGCTTTACTAAGTCAACAATTTGATAACGCCCATATGCTGCTCCAAATACACGATTCAATTGTAGTTGAAAGCGACACTGCTAATGCCTCGGCTGTCGCTTCTATTCTTAAAGATACCATGGAGAATATCTATAAACTACCAGTTAAGTTAGCTGTCGATGTAACCATCGCCGACAATTGGGGAGAGCTATAAAGGAGGTACTTTGGAGTCATCACGGTTAATCCGCTTGACCACAACTCTGCGTCCACCAGCCCGGATTAACCTAAAAGCCAAAGATATAACCCAAAATGAAAAAATTAGATCCAGTAAGCTGGTAAATAAACCAACAGCTCCATTATGATAGGTAATACCAAGATGAATATCATAAGCTGCTACAACGAATACCGCTAATTCAGCTACAATCAGTAGTCTTAAACTTGGTTTACTGCGTTTGACCTGAGCTTGTAGCCCCAAAGCCATAATAAAGCCAAACCATACAACTATTAAAATATAGAAAACAATTGAGGTTAACATATTGGGGACACATTGATTACCGTTATGAGTACAAGCATTAATAACAGAAGCAATAGTTGAACCAAGATTAATTAAGGCTATGACTATAAATTGAATCATAGTAGCTTTGCCGGTTTCATAGGTTAAATGCATGGGTATCATTATCCCATTTATTTTTGGCTATTTAAACAATATTTATTTTTAAATTAACGACTAACTATACAGCTTGCTCGTGTTTACTAAACCACAAAGCCACAAATTAAATACAGAAGGTGACAAACAAAATTTTAGCGACAGTGCTCTTGAAAAATTGTTACAAAAGTGATAATATATGTAAGTTATGAGTTATTATTGGAGATACGTTTTATGGTTAATTGCGGTCATTGGTTTGGTGGTCGTATTGATTATGCTATTGCTACCAGGAAATCATAAAACGATTAGCGGTAATCAGTTTATAAGTTATTCATCGTCTAACTCAGTTGCTAGTTTAATTATAGATGCTCCAGAGAATGCTAATTCAACTCACCAGGCCGTTAAGATATCTGTCAGTCAAAACAGTGTTGTCTATCAGCAGTTATCAACCTATAAATATAATGTCGTTAATCAGCAGTCATACCCTAATAATCAGACAGCCTATAAAGTTTTTCTAAGATCTCTATATTTCGCTAATTTTTTAAGAGGAAATACTAATCCAGCAGACGCTAATCCTTACGGTATCTGTCCGCTTGGTGATAGATATATATTTAATTTTGTTAATAATAACCAAAGCGTAATTCATACTTGGACTACTTCTTGTGGCGAAAAAACCTACTATGGTAACGCTAATTTGACAGTGTCTCTATTTGAAAACCAAGTACCCAATTTCCAAAATTTAACTCAAAACATTAATTTCTAACTAGCCTTAAGCATGTAAAATATAACTATGGTTAAGGCTGTTATTGTAGATTGTTTCGGTGTAATAGTTGGCAAAGGTTTTGAAAATACTTTTGCTCGTGCAGGCGGTAACCCTAAGCAGGACAAAAGCTTTATAGAAACTATGCTACAAAAGAGCAATCTTGGTCTAATAACCGAACAAAACTTTAATAGCGTTATGGCTAAGCACTTAGGTCAAACTAAGCAGCAGTGGCAAAATAAGCTTAGCTCAGTTGAGACTGCTAATACAGATTTACTAAACTATATACTCTCATTACGTAAAGATTACAAAACAGCTTTACTGAGTAATTCGAATAAGGGTGTTTTAGAATCTAAAATAGGGCAAGCTTGGCTCGATAAGTGTTTTGACGAGGTAGTTTGTTCAGCTGAGGTTGGTTTAGTTAAACCAGATCCTAAGATCTATAGATTAACGGCAGCAAGACTTGGCCTTCAGCCAAACGAATGTGTTTTTGTAGACGATCATCAATCTTTTGTTGATGCAGCCGAGCAGATTGGTATGCATGGCATAGTCTATGAGGGTCTAGATCAATTGAAACAAAGCCTAAGCTGCGCCATTAACCGTTAATTCTAAAAGTCAGTTTTTTGGTTATGCCTAAGTCATGTTTAATCATTGGGCCGCCAAGCCTTAAACTACCAGCAATGGCTGAATTGGCCACAATTAAGACAATATCTTTTTGCCTGATTTGGACGCCAACCTCAATATCATAATTTTTTTTGATATATTTTTTGATTTGCAGCGATTCTGCCGGCTCGCTAAAATCTTTATCCATCAAAATATTAAATAAAGAATCCATCTAACGTTTATTATACAGAAGGTATAATTAATAAAGTAACAATGCCAGAATTACCTGAAGTAGAAACTATTAAAAGAGGTTTAGAACCGCTCTTAATTTCTCAAAAAATTAAAACGGTTAGTTTTGATTGGTTAAAATCATTTCCTAATGACCCAGATATGGTAGATGAGTTTCTAATAAATAGCACTATCATTAAAGTAAGACGTCGAGGCAAAGTTTTAATCATTGATCTTAACAACGATTATTCATTGCTGGTGCATCTAAAAATGACTGGGCAATTGGTTTACCGAAGCCAGAAGCAGAACTTTGGCGCCGGACATCCTAATGACTCATTAATTGGTAAATTACCCGATAAATCAAGT